>NZ_JBHWVM010000095.1:0-29048 GCF_042736805.1 Streptomyces sp. NPDC060031 | reverse complement strand
CGGCCTGGTGCCGTGCCCGCCACCGGGCGGGTGTCAGGGGGGGCAGGGGGGCAGGGGGGCAGGGAGGACTACCTGCCGCGGGGCTTGCCGCGCTTGGCGCCGCCCTTGCCGCCGCCGCCCTTGGCACCGCCGGAGCCCCCGGCACCACCGCGCGGGTTCTTGCCGGCGCCGGCCGGCTTGCCGCCGGTCTTGCCCGTCGCCTTCCCGGGCGCGGGCTTGCGCTTGGCCTTCGGCTGCGGCGGGGTCGGCGTACGGCCCCGCGTGCTGTTGACGGTGCGGCCCCGGACGATCCCGATGAATTCCTCGACCAGATCGGTGGTCTTCTCCTCCGGCCACGACAGCGCCACCCGCGACTCGGGGGCGCCGGAGACCGGCCGGTAGGTCAGGTCCTTGCGGTGGTGCAGGCGCGCGAGCGACTGCGGCACGACGAGGACGCCGATCCCCGCGGCCACCAGCTCGATGGCATCGGCCGTCGTGGCCGGGCGCTCGAGGGCGGGCCGCCCCGGCAGCCGCTCCCATTCGAGGGTGTCGTCGAGGGGGTGCAGCACGATCTCCTCGGCGAGGTCGCCGACCGAGATCTCCTCCACCGCCGCCACGAGGTGGTCCTTGGGGATCACGACCACCGTGGCCTCGGTGTAGAGGGGGATCGCGCTGAGGTCCGTGCGGTCGATCGGCAGCCGAACGAACCCCGCGTCCGCCCCGCCGGTCCGCAGCGCCTCGGCCGCTTCCCCGGCGGGCACCTGGACGAGGGTCAGGGGGACGTCGGTCAGCCGCTCGTTCCAGATCCGCACCCACTTGGTGGGCGTCACTCCCGGGACGTACGCGAGCCGGAACGAAGGAGGTACTTCCGAGCCTGTCACCCGGCCAGGTTACCGGTCGTGGTCGGAGGGATCGCACACGCTCGCTACTCTTGACGGCATGACGTCGCACCAGACCACCCAGACCATGAAGCCCGCGACCGCGGCCAAGAAGCTGGGTGTGTACCTCGAAGCCACCCCCGCCGAGTTCCAGGAGGGTGTCGTTTCGCGCACCGAGCTGAACGCGCTGCAGGCCGACCCGCCCCAGTGGCTGCAGGACCTGCGCGCCAACGGCCCGCACCCCCGGCCGGTGGTCGCGGCGAAGCTCGGCATCTCCATCGCCGGCCTGGCGCGCGGCGGTGTCACCGAGGCGCTCACCACGGAGCAGATCGAGGCGCTGAAGCAGGAGAGCCCCGAGTGGCTGCAGAAGGAGCGCGCCACCCAGGCGGACGTCCGCAAGGAAGCCGTCCGCATCAAGGAGCGCGACGCGGAGCGGGCCGCCCGCACCGAAGACCCCCGCGCCTGACCCTGCCCCGCACCGAAGGCCGGCCCCACGACGGGGCCGGCCTTCGGGCTTTTGCCAGGGGACCTGCTACTTACCCATCAGCCCCTTCAACATGGGCACGACCTTGTCGTCCACGAAATCGTCGTTGGCCTTGCTGACGGAGCTCTTGAATTTGTTCACCGTCCAGTCACCGGTGAAGACGCCGATCGAAGCCCCCACGAAGCCTCCGATGACGGCCCCCGCGGGACCTCCGATCACTGCGCCCACCTCGATGCCGGTCACCGTCCACCGGCCCACGTAGGCCAGCTCCATAGCCGTGTCCGCGGTCGCCTTCCAGAAGCCCTGATAGGTGTAGCCCTGCTCCCGGAGGTTGTTGCCGAAGGTGAGGATCGCTCCGACGTAGGAGCCCGTCTTCACCATGTCCTGCAGGTAACTCGGTACCGGCAGCTTGTTCTCCTTCAGGTAGTGCAAGAGCCCCTGCGGTCCCGCGGTGATGATCGACACATACCCTTCGGCCGTGTTCTGGATGGTGCACGAGGCGCCTTCGAAGCTGGACATTCCGCAGTTGGGATCCCAGTGGAACAGGCCGATCTCCGGTTCCTTCTCTTTGGTCACGTGGATGATCGTGGTCGTCGGCTTGATGGGCGGCGGTGTCGGCTTGGACGTCACCGTCGAGGGGCGCCACGGGATGCCCAGCGCCTTCTCCTGCCGCCTCGTGTTCTCGACGGTCGCCACCCCTTCGTCGTGGGTCTCGTCCCGCAGCATGGCCACCGTGTCCGGGTTGTAGTGGTTGCACACGGTGCTCGGGCAGTAGTCCAGGCCGGTCGGGTCGCTGTTGGTGACCGGGTTTCCGCCCGCGTAGAGGTAGCCGTGGATCTGCTGGGACTTGTCCAGGTCCATGACCGGGTCGACGCTGATGAAGCGGCCCAGGGCGGGGTCGTACTCTCGGGCGCCCACGTGGGTCAGGCCGGTGGTGTCCTGGGGTTTGCCGAGGAAGCCCTTGTCGTCCGGCCAGGCGGCGGGGGCCGTGCCGCGGGATTCTCCGTACGGCTTCTGCGCGCGGCGGGTGATCGCCAGGGTCGCGGCGTCCAGGGTGGTGGTCGCCGTGCCGTGGTGGTCGCTCGCCTCGTACGTCAGGCCCGTCGGGGTGCGCACGATCGAGGGGCCGCCGCCGAAGCCCGCGTAGGTGCGGGTGCCGGTGACCTTGCCGGTGGAGGCCGTCAGGGTGAGTTCGTCGGAGCCGAGGTAGAGGGTCGTCTTTCCGGGTTCGCGGCGCAGCAGCCGCTGCCCCGCCGCGTCGTACAGGTAGGTGCTGCCCGTGTTGCCCACCAGGTGGCCTTCCGGGTCCCAGGTCAGGGTCTGGCCGCCCGGCCGGGTCAGGGTGTTGCCCGTGTCGTCGTACGAGTAGGCGGCGGTGTCGACGGCTCCCGCGGGGGTGGTCCTGGTGGCCGAGGTGACGGTGTGGGGGCGGGTCTGGCCGGGGGCCGGGGAGGTGTAGGCCGTCGTCTTGTCCTGCGCACCGTCCGTTCCGTGGTCGACCAGCTTGGTGCGGTTGCCCGTGACGTCGAAGCCGTACGACTGCCAGTACGGGACGGGTCCGCCGACGTCGGAGGCCTGGGGCGCGGCCGCGCAGGACGGGCCCTTGTCGGTCCAGGCCTCCGTCATGCGGCTCAGGTGGTCGTACGTGAAGCACTGGCGGTCGGTGGTGAAGCCGGCGGCGCCGTCGTCGCGGCGGGTGGAGACGGAGGTGACGTCACCGGACGGCTTGTAGGTGTAGGTGGTGGCGTCGACGGAGCCGGTGACCTGGGTGTCGCCCGGTCCCGTCTGCCGGTCGAGGAAGGTGGACGTCAGGCGGCCGGTGGCCTCGTCGAAGAGCGGGGTGTAGGCGATCTGCTTGGGGACGTCGCCGTAGATGACGCGGCGGGCCCGGCCGAAGGGGTCGTAGACGGTGCGGTTGACGTAGTCGGCCTCCTCGCTCCACATCGTGACGGGCAGACCGTTGTCGCTCAGGCCCGTCGTGACGGTCTCGGCGGGCAGGCCGCCGACGGCCGGCAGGATGGTCGAGACGGGCTTGCCGGTGACCGGTGTGTAGTCGATGGCCGTCGTGTAGACGCCCGCCAGCTTCCCTTCGGCCTGGGGGATGGTGACCTTCGTGCCGCGTGGGCGGTAGCCCGTGTCGAGAGCGGTGATCTCGCTTGTGTACGCCGCTCCCGACTTGCCGCCGACGTAGCGCGTGGAGCCGTCGGCCTGGCCGCGGGCGAGGCGGTCGTAGGACCAGCTCGCCAGCAGGTTGGCGTCCGCGACGGGCCCGCCGTACAGGCCGGTGCGGCGGGAGAGCTTGTCGTAGGTGTTCGTCAGGATCTGACCAAGGGCGTCCTTGGACCACTCCGCCCGCCCGACGGCGTCGTAGTGCGTCTCGCCGTGGCCCTTGTCGGGGTCGTCCACGGCGGTCTGCCGGCCCAGCAGGTCGTAGGTGTACGTCCAGGTGTTGCCCGCCGGGTCCTTGACCGTCGCGAGCTTGCCGCGCGCATCGTAGGCGTACCGGGTGGCGGTGAAGGCGGATCCGGTCTCGCTGCCCACGTCCGCCCGGTTCGTGTACTGCCTCAGCTCGGCCGTCCTGCCCCGGGCGTCCTTGACGACGGTGGTCGCGGTGGCGCCGTCCGGCGGGGTGGTGCTCACCTTGTCGGCGCCCGCGTACGAGGTCGAGGTGCGCCACTGCTCGACGGCGTGCGTCGAGAGGGTCTGCGCCACGCTGCGGCCCTGGCCGTCGTAGAAGGTTCCCGTCTGCGCGGGGATCTCCGTGTCGGCGGCGAGGAAACGGCTGCCCGACGGGCCGGTGGTCTTGTCCCAGTAGGGCTGGTTGGTCTTCACGATGCGCCCGAGCGAGTCGTAGAAGGTGTCGGTCAGGACCCGGCCCGGCGATTCGTCCACCGGGGCCGCCTGGGTCTGGCGTACCTGGAGGAAGGCATCGAGGATCTGATGGGTGGTCTGGTACTCGCCGTCATCGCGCAGCGTCTTGCTCGTCACGACGCTGGGCGCGGTCTTGCTCAGGCCGTAGGAGAAGACGAGACTCGCGCTCGGGTTCGCCCGGCTGCGGCCCGGCTGCCAGACCTGGGTGAGGCGCCCGGCCGGGTCGTAGGCCATCTCGGTGACCCGGTTGTTGAGGTCGGTGCTCCGTACCGGCAGGTTGCGGGCGGTGGCGTAGTCGGTCGTGCTGGTCCAGCCGGCGCCCATCGGCCCGGTGACGGAGACCCGGATGGGCAGTGCGCCGGAGGCCGGGGTGTAGGCCGTGGAGGTGGTGTTGCCGAGCGGGTCGGTGATCTTGGTAGCCCGGCCGTACGCGTCGTATTCGGTCGCCGTGTCAAGGGTGTGGGAGGGGGCGCTGCCGTTCGCGGCGTAGCCGTCGACGACCTGCGCCGTGGTGACGGCGCCGACGGAGCCGATCCGGCCGAAGGGCTGGTCGTCGTACAGGGTCCGGGTGTGGGCCGAGGTCACCGTCGCTCCCGGGGCCACGGAGCAGTCCCCGGCCACGGTGTACGACTCGACGGGCAGCGCGAGGATGCCCAGGCCCGTATGGGAGGCGTACGAGGTCGTGGTGCAGGCGTCCGGCAGACCGTCGGCGGTGTCGAGCTCCGTCACCGGGACCCCCGTATTCGGGTCGTGGCCGGTGGTCTTGGCGGTGGTGCGCCAGCTTCCGCCGGACAACAGCGCCGTACCGGTGCTCTTCGCCGTCCGCACGAGCTGGGCGGTCTCGTCGGGCAGTCCCGTGCCGCGCTCGTGACGGGCGACGACCGCCCCGGTCCAGGGGTCGTTGACCGTCTTGCCGACGAGTGCGCCGCCGTCGCCGCTGAACTCCCGCTTCTCGCGCACGAATCCGGCCAGGGGCGGGGAGTCGGAGGCGGGGCTGCCGGGGATGGCGACGACGCGCCGGGTACCGTCCGCCTTGAAGTCGCCGTCCATGCCCCGCAGGTACACGCTACTGCTCTGGGTCGTCTTGTCGACGGCGTTGGCCCGGGTGTTGCCGGCACGGACGATGACCTCGCCGTAGCCCCGGAACTGGTTCCACGTACGGGACTTGGAGACGGTCAGGGCGCTGTCGTCACGGTGCCAGGCGGCGCCGCCGACGTACTCGTAACGGGTGGTGCGGGTCGGGGAGGGGTCGGCGCCGGCGGAGGTGGCGTCGACCTCGGAGATTCCGGCGACCACGTACTTGTGGAACCAGTCGAGGGTCGGGTCCATGGTCGTGCCCGGGTCCGGGTTCCAGAAGACCGGATAGCAGCGCGTGGTATTGGCGTCGGGCGCCGGGAACTGTCCGGGGGCGCAGTCCGGGGCCGCGTACTCGACGGCCGTCCGCAGCCCCGACTCGCTCGTGATCGCGGTCATCCGGCGCCGGTTGAGCGGGGGCTTGTTGTCGGTGGCGGTGTCCGCCCGGTTGGGCATGAGCGTGCCGGTGAAGTCGACGGACGGCAGTGTCACGGCCGCCTGGCCGTCGTGGGCGGTCCGGGTGATGGAGGTGAGCCACAGGGACGGGGTGGTGCCGTCGTTCGGGCTGGGGTACTCGTGGTCGAGCTTCCACTCGTCGACGGTGGCCGGGGCCCCGCCGGTGATGACCTCGGTGCTGATCCGCGCGAGGCGGTGGGTGCTCCAGAAGGTCGGCGAGTAGTTCTTGCAGTCCTTCACCGGGCTGCCGGCGGCGCAGTTCCGGTCGTACGGCACGTCCGGCCAGCTCGCGGCGGTCTCCTTGGTCGGCGCGGCGGCGCAGTCGGCCTTGGGCACGATGGCGGGGTCGCAGCGCTCGGCGCTGGTGAAGGTGACCCGGGCGGTGGGGCCGGTCTGGTCGGTGAGCTTGGAGCCGTAGCCGATCTCGGTCAGGTGACCGCCCCGGATGTACGGGGTCAGGGTGCCGTCGGGGTGGGCGGGGTCGGGGTTGCGGGCGTACTGGTTGCCCTCGGCGGCGTAGGTGTAGGAGATCAGGCCGCCCCGGGTGTCGACGACGTGGTCGAGGTTCCAGCGCCAGGCCTGTTGGCACCAGGACTGGGCGAAGTCGGCTTGTTTGCAGGGTTCTCCGGTGTTGTTCCCGTAGACGGGGCGGGTCCAGGTGGAGTGGGAGCCGGCCCCGCTGGTGGTGCCGGGCCGGAACTCGGCACCGAAGTAGTACTGGGTGCCGTCGGCGGTGGTGACCTTCCAGTATTCGCCGTCGTTGTCGCCGTTCGCGGCGCCGGCGGGGAGCTTCGCGGGTTCGATCCGGCTCGGCGAACCGTCGGCCGTGCGCCACTTCTTGTCGGTGTCGTCCTGGACGAGGGAGGTGGCTGAGCCGTTCAGGACCATGGTGACGGTCTGCTTCGCGCTCCAGCAGGCTTCGCCGTTGCGGTCCTGGCCGTCCTCCTTGCAGCCGACGTAACCGCGTTCGATGTAGCCCGGGGTGTACTCCCAGCCGTCGCCGATCCAGGAGGACTGGGCGTTGCGGCTGACCGTGCGGCCGTCCACGGAGGCCGAGTTGTAGACGAGCGAGACGGAAGGGGCGGTGCCGCCGAGCGCGGGAGGCACGGTGATCGGGTACGACCAGGCGAAGGTTCCCGCGTTGCCGCCGGCGCTCCAGGAGGCGGTCGGCGAGAGGGAGGTGGCCTGGTAGTCGCCGGAGGGACCGGACGCGTCCGCGGTCGCCGCGAGCACGATCGCCGGGGCCGAGGACGCCGCGAGCTGCGACATGGCGGTGGCGGCCGGTGCTCCGAGGTCGAGATCCGCGGACAGCCGGGCGGAGCGCAGGTCGTTGACCGCGCCGGGCACGGGTGTCCGGGTGCGGCAGTGCTCCAGCTGCGGAGTGGTCAGGGCGCACGCGGGCAGGGCCACGAGGCGCAGCCGGGACGCCCAGTCACCGCCGTACGCGCTCTTCACGGCCGTGTAGTCGAGGCTGACGCGGGCCGCGCCGCGGGCGGTGGCTTCGCGCGGGACCAGCGAGACGAGGAGGCCGTCCACGCCTGCCCGTTCGGCGGCGGCCCGGTCGGCCAGCGCTACGGCGACTTTGCCGGTCGCGGGGGCGGGGGCGATGGACTTCCCGGTCGCGGGCGCGGGTGCGGGTGCGGCGGCCGCCCCGGCCCGGGGAGTGGCGCCGGGGCCCACCCACACCGGGAGCGCCCCGGCCCGTTGCGCCGCTCCCCCTCCCCCGGACCCAGCCGCCCCGGACGCAGCCGCCGCGGACCCGGCCGCCCCGGAGTCGAGCCGGACCTCCGCCTGTGCGGCGGCCGGCCAGACCGTGCGGGCGGGCCGCCAGGGCCGGGCGCCGTCCCCCTTGGGCGGGACCGCCCGGGATGCGGGTGCGGGCTTGCCGGACACCGAGGCGACGGCGCCGAGTTCGCGCGGCGCCCACAGCCGCCCGTCCTTGGGACCGTGGCCGGCTCCCGTTGCCGCGGCCGTCGGCGCCGCCAGGGCAAGCGCGACCGCGGCGGCCACCACCGCCCGGGCGATCAGGCCGCGTGGCCGGCGTAAGGGCGGGATGTGCGACGGGAGCTGATCGAAACGCACGAGGGACCTCCGGGCGGGGTTCGGCAGGCTGCGGCATCCGACAACGCTTGGTGCAAAAGGACTTGACGATCCATCAATGAAATACGCGGGCCTGCTGGACCTCCGCTCAAGAAGCGCTGCCCTCTCCGTCGCCCTCCGCTCACCCCCTGGTCATCGCGTCCATGACAATCCCGCGCGAGCGGGCGCCGCCGTGTGAAACTCCGGCCGTCCGCGCACCGGCGGCCGTCCGACCACCGCTGCGCCCGTCCCTCCTCCTCGCTGGAGAGCCCCGCATGAGAGCCATGTACGCGCACCGCGTCCGGCGCCGGTCCCTCCGGTGGGCTGCTGCGTTCGGCCTGTCCCTGGCCGTCGGGCTGCCGACCGCGCCACCGGCGGGCGCCGCCGGGCCACCCTCCCCGTTACCCCCGGGGGCCGCCGGCCTGCAGGCGCCGCAGGAACAGGCCGCCCCCGCTCCGGCGCCGCCCAAGGCGGCGCCGTCCCCCGAGTCGGTGGCCTCGGCCGAGGCCCGGCGCACCGGTAAGCCCGTCGCCGTGCCGGAGCGCACCACCGCGACGGATACCGTCGTGGCCCGGCCCGACGGCACGTACGCGCTGACCCGTACGGCCGCCCCGGTACGGACGAAGCAGAACGGCACCTGGGTGCCGCTGGACGCCACCCTGGTGCGCGGCGCCGACGGGGCCTGGCGGCCCAAGGCTGCCCTGTCGGGGCTGGCCCTGTCGCCCGGCGGCCGGACCCCCATGGCCCGCCTGACGGCCGAAGGCGGCCGCGGGATGGACCTGACCTGGCCCGACGCGCTGCCCGAGCCCGTCGTCGCCGGGGCGACCGCGACGTACCGGGGGGTGCTCCCGGACGTCGACCTGGCGGTGACCGCCACGGTCGACGGGGGATTCACCCAGGTGCTCGTGGTCAAGACGCCCGAGGCGGCACGCAACCCGGCGGTCGCCTCGTACCGCCTGGGCATGCACACCGCGGGGCTGGGCGTGAGCGCCCGCCGGGACGGCGTCCTCACCGCCACCGACCCGGCGGGCCAGGAGGTGTTCACCTCCCCCGCGCCCGTGATGTGGGACTCCTCCCGGCCGGCCGCGCCCAAGGGCGGTCTCGCCAGGCAGGACGCGAAGGAGGCCGCGGCCCTCGCACCGCCGGGCGCGGTCAAGGCCGTCTCGGACACCGAGGGCCCCGGCGACGCCGCCCGTACCGCCCCCGTCGTCGCGGCCCCGGACGGCTCCACCCTGACGGTCAGGGCCGACGCGGCCCTGCTGACCGGTCCGTCCACGGTGTACCCGGTGTACATCGACCCGGGCTGGAAGCCGGTCTCGCGCGGCACCCAGCACTGGACGTGGGTCCAGGAGGGCTGCAAGACCGCCACACACTTCGACGATTACGGCAACAAGTACGACATGGGCGTGGGCAACCAGCGCTGGGCGACGACCTGCAAGGGCCGCGAGCACTCCTTCGCCCAGGTCGAGTCCTTCAGCCCGGAGGGCAAGACGGTCAACTTCGCCACCTTCAACGCCATCCAGTCGTACGCGGCCGACAACACGTGCGCCAACACCCACGCCGTGGACCTGAACTTCACCGGCTCGATCGATTCCGGGACGAACTGGAACAACCAGCCCGCCAACCTGCGCTACCTGGGCCGCACTTCGACCAGCAGCGCCGGCGGCGCGGGCTGCCCGAGCGGCACCAACCAGGCCGGCTGGGACATCACCCAGCTGATCCGGGACGAGGGCTGGCGGTCCAGCCTCACCTTCGGCATGTCCGGCGCGGACGAGACCAGCGCGAGCAGCAACGGATTCAAGCGGTACACGCGCAAGTCGAGCTACCCGCACTCGCTGCCGTTCCTGTACGTCGAGTACAACACCCTGCCGAGCACCCCGGACAGTCTGTACGTGTCGCCCGCGCCGAAGAACCCGACGCGCGGCGACTGCGGCTGGATCGGCAACACCAACGCCGCGACCGGCGGCATCGGCCTGCACGCCACGCTCGCCGACCCCGACGGCGACAACGTCGACGCCAACTTCAACCTGTGGGACATGACGGCGGGCGGCAGCCTGGACGACTTCGGCTGGACGCCCAACCAGCCCGTGCCCAGCGGCAGCCAGGTCGACGTCACGGCCGGCAGCCTGATCGACGGCCACCAGTACGACTGGTACGTGCGCGGCGGCGACGGCCAGGACGCCGGCCCCTGGGCCCGCGGATGCAGCTTCTCCGTGGACCTGAGCGCGCCCGCCCTGCCGACCGTGTCCTCCACCGACTTCCCGCCGACCGGCAGCCCCACCGCGCCCACCAAGGCCGCGGGCAGCCCCGGGGCGTTCACCCTGTCCGCGACCGACCCGGCGGGCGGCTCCGGAATCCAGGCCTTCGAGTGGTCCTTCAACGGGGCGCTGCCCGCCACCGGAGCGCAGAGCGCGAGCGCCGACGGCGGGGGCCGCGCCGCCCTGACCCTGCCGGTCACCGCTTGGGGAACCAACGTCCTGCACGTCCGGGCCGTCGACCGGGCCGGCAACCGCTCGCCCGAGTTCTCCTACGCCTTCTACGCCCCCGACGACCCGCGGGCGAAGACCGTACTCGGCGACATCAACAAGGACGGGTACCTCGACATGCTCGTCCCGGACGCCTCCGGCGAGCTGCGGATGTACTCGAAGAACCGCGACCCGGGCGCCGGTGGCGAGCGGGCCTCCCTCGTCTCCGGCGGCCCCGGCGGCAGTTGGACCGGTGTCGACACCACGCACCGCGGCGGCAACGGCTCGTACGCGGACGACCTGTGGGCGCACCGGGCGGGCGACGCCAAGCTGTACTACTACATGAACACGGCCAACAGCACCGGCCCCGCAGCCAACGACGGCCAGTACTTCACGAGTTCCCAGCGGCTGAGCACCGCCCGCCCCACCAGCGGCTGCGTGAATCCGTACAACACGGTCGACCAGACCTGCGGCAGCGAGTACGCGGCGGACTGGTCCCGGGTCCGCCAGGTCCTCGCCGTCGGTGACGTGGACGGCACACAGGCTCCCTCGACACCCCGCTACGACCTTCTGACCGTGGAGGAGGACGGCAGCGGCGGCACCAACCTGTGGCTGTTCAAAGGCTTGAACGGCACCAACGCCCTGGGCAGCCCCCGGCTCGTGGGCAAGGGCGGCTGGCAGGACTTCACCCTGGCCGCCCCCGGTGACACCGGCAGCGTCGCCGGGCCCAAGGACGGGCTCCCCGACCTGTGGGCACGCGACCGGCGCGACGGACGCCTGTACTCCTACCCGTCCCGGCGCGACGGCGCCGGCGCCCCGGTGTTCGAGGCGTACGGCACCCGCGGTCCCGGCTGGCTCCAGACCGGCCTGACGGACGCGATGCACCACATCGTCTCCAGCGACGGGGACAGCGACAACGACGGATGGGCCGACCTGTGGAGCCTCTCCCACGACGGGCGGCTCACGACCTGGGACGGCAAGGACCCGGCCGGCGCCAACAACCACTTCGGCAACCCGCAGGTGCTGCGGGACAGCACGACCACGGACTGGAACACCTGCCAGACCTTCAACTCCGCGGACAGCGGGGAGCACCGGGTGTGTGGCCCGATCCTCGCCAAGTACCTTTCGATCGGAGGCACTTCGGCCGGTTATCCGATCACCGACACGACCAACACCCCCGATCTGTACGGGCGGTTCATCCACTTCCGGACACCGGGCGCGTCCCCGCACTCGATCTACTGGAGCCCGGACACCGGGGCGCACGAGGTACTGGGGGCCATCCGCGGCCACTGGTCCGATCAGGGCTGGGAGAACGGGCCGCTCGGCTTCCCCACCTCCGACGAGTACGTCGTGACCAACGGCGCGCGGTCCGACTTCCAGGGTGGCTACGTCCGTTGGAACGGCACCACGGCCACGGTGACGCGGTACGCGTACGGCACGGGCGAGGGCACGGCACGCATCATCCTGTCCGGCGACTTCAACGGCGACAAACGCTCCGACATGGCCACCATCGTCGACTACGGCAGTTGCGGAGCCGCGCTCTGGACCCACCTCGGCACTCCGAGCAGCGGCCTGAACGCCCCCTTCGAATCCTGGAAGGCCCCGATCAACAGCTGGTGCGTGACCAGCGCCAAGTACGCGGCGGGTGACTTCAACGGCGACGGCCGCACCGACATCGGGGCGCTGTACCTCTACGGCGACGGCACGGTGCGGCTGCTGTCGTGGCTCGCCCGGCCCGACGGCGGTCTCGACGCCGGCCCGGCGGGATGGCTGCAGTCCTCCGGCTGGGACTGGTACCGCACCACGCTTCTGGCGGGAGACACCGACGGCGACCACCGGGCCGAGCTGATCGCCATCTACGGGTACGCCAACGGGCGGGTCGCGAACTTCACCTCCCGCTTCCGCGACGGCACCGGCTTCGAGGCGCCGGTCAAGGGCTTCGAGGAGACCCACCCGGGCTGGTGGTACTACGACAACGCCAAGTACGCGGCCGCCGACGTCAACGGCGACGGCCGCACCGACATCATCGGCCTGTACGTGTACGCCGACGGCGCCGTCCGTGTCTTCACCGGCCTGGCCCGCCCCGACGGCACCCATCCGGGCTTCGACCAGTCCGGCTGGTCCGCCCCGGCGGGCAGTTGGCAGCTCGACCCCGTCAAGCTCTTCGCCGGGGACACCGACGGGGACGGCCGGGCCGACCTCACGGCCATGTACCGCTACGGCAGCGGCCGCATGGGTCTGTTCCAGTTCCCCGGCGGCGCCGACGGCACCCTCGGAACGCCCGAGATGACCGTGGACACGGGCTCCGGCAACTGGGAGGCCGACCGCTCCTGGCCGCTGGCCGGGGACGAGAACGGCGACGGCCGCTCCGACATGTCGGCCCTGTACGACTACGGCAACGGGGTGTACGCCACGTTCACCTTCACCGCGGGGGCGAACGGCAAGTACAGCAACAACAGCGTCCTGAAGAGCTGGGACACCCCTGCCGGCACCTGGTAAGGCGTAGGGCGAGGGTCCGTGCGGGTCCGTCACGAGCGGGCCCGCACGGGCACCTCCCCGTCGGCGGGCGCGGTGTGCAGGGTGTCCAACCGCCGCAGGCTGAAGCGGCGTTGGACGAGGGACAGACCGGCCACCGCGGCGCCGAGGGCCAGCCAGCCGGCCGGGCCCGCGGTCATCACGGCGCCGGTCAGCAGCAGGGGGCCGACGGACTTCTGCACGGACTGGGACATGCCGGCCACGCCCAGGTACGAGGCCCGCGCCTGCCGGGGTGCGAGGGAGACCGCCAGTTCCCACGAGCTCACCGAGCGCATCAGCTCGGCGAAGGTGACCAGCATCGCCGCGGCGAGGAGGGCCGCCGAGGTGGTCCACACGCCGCCCCCGGTGGCGGTGGCCAGGAGCGTGCAGCACGCGAGCATCGCCAGCCCGTACACGGCGACCGCCGCGGCCGCCTGGCGGGGTCGCTCGACCTGCGCCGACACGCGCAGTTGCAGGACCACGACGAGCACGGTGTTGATCACCAGGAAGGCCGGGATCAGGGCGTGCGGCGCCGTCGTGTGGTTCACCAGCCACAGCGGCAGGCCGACGTCGAGGATCGAGCCGTCCAGGCACATCGGAATGTCCAGCAGGACGAACCGGAGGTAGCCGCGGTCCCGCCAGGGACTCGGGGCGGCCGCGGCGGCGGCCGCCCCGCCGGACCCGGCCGACACCTCCGGGGGCGCGCCACCGGGCCGCGCGGCGGCCACGAGTCCGTGCCCGCCCGGCTCCCGGGTGCGCCACACCAGCGCCGCGGCGACGAGGAAGGACAGCGCGTTGGCCAGGATCAGCACGTCGTAGGCGCCCCGGGTGCCGACGGCGAGGCCGATGGCGGCCAGGCCCGCGCCGACGGCGTATCCGGCGTTCGCCGAGCTGCGCGACAGCGCCTGGTAGGTGGAGCGCCGCTCGCCGGCCACCCGTGTGGCGAAGAGCATCTCCAGCGTCTTGGCCGCCCGGTCGCCCAGGTAGGTGACGGCTACCACGGGCAGCAGCACCTCGAAGCTGGTGACCACCAGCAGCGCGCACAGGGCCCCGAGGCGGAGCAGGTGACAGCCGATCAGCAGCGAGCGCACCGGGAAGCGGCCGGCCAGGTGGCCCGCCAGCGGTGATCCGGCGATGCCCGCGATTCCGGCCGCGCCGAGCAGCAGGCCCAGCTGCCCGGCGTCGAGTCCGACCACGAAGGTGAAGAAGAGGACGGAGGACGCGGCCCACAGGCCCGTGCCGGCGCGGTCCAGGGTCTGGGCGAGCAGCATGATCCGCGCATCGCGGCCGCCCGGCGGGCGGCGCAACTGCGCTATCAGACCGCCTTCCCCCCGCCGTGTCTTCCGGTCCCCCGTGCCCCGCCGCATACCCGCCCCGATTCCTTCGTCCCCAGGTATCTCGATATCGAGATACCTGCCGAAGCCTGCCCCAGAATAATCTTGACGTCAAGATACTTAGGGGGGTGCGCGCGGTCGAGGAGTACGGCCACGGCCTCGTCGAGGCCGCTGTCCAGGTGTCGCACGATCAGATCTGAGCGATGAGTGCGTAGCGTTCGTCGGTCACCGGCCTGCCCCACAGGTCGGGGCTGCTGCTGAGGTCCTCGGTCCGCAGGTCGTTGACGAGCGGGCGTACGACGGCTGTCAGTTCCTCGGCGCCGATGCCGCCGTGCCAGGGCAGGGCCTCGGCCCCCGCGACGTAGGGGACTGCGGCCTGTCCGGACTCGAGCCACCGGCCCTCGACCAGGACGAGCGTGCCGCCCGGGCGGATACGTACGAGCCACTCGCGCAGCGCGGCCTGCGGATCGGGCAGCGTCCACAACAGGTGGCGGGAGACCAGGAGGCCGAACTGCTCGTCACCGGTGGGCGGCACGACAGCGTCGCCCACGAGGAACCGGGCCTGGAGACCGGCGGCCGTCAGCTTGGCGCGGGCCTGGTCGACCATCCGCGGCGCCAGGTCCACCCCGGTGACGCGATGTCCGGACGCGGCCAGGAGCAGGGAGAGCGAGCCGGTGCCGCAGCCGACGTCCAGCACGTCCGTCGGGGCGGTCGGCGCCCAGGAGAACAAGCGCTCCTGCCAGGCGCTGCGGGTGACTTCGTCGCGCAGGCCGTGGTCGGGCTCTTCGTCGAAATCGGGGGCGGCGTCGTTCCAGTAGGCGGCGATGGCGGCGGGGTTCGTCATGGCGGCGATTTTGGCATCTCGCACCGGGTCGAGTCCGGATTCCCGTGGCGGCCGCCGGGTGCCGGCCGCCGGGTGCCGGCCGCCGGGTGACGGCCGGCCTCGAGTTCAGGACAACGGGTGTGGCCGTCGGGGCGGGGGAACCGCCCGCAGCAGCTCCCACAGGGGGCGGGATCCGCCGGCCCACTGGGCGAGGACCTTGCGGTCCACCAGGTGCAGACGCTGCGACGTGGCGAAGTCGGCCGCGTTGCTCGTGATGCGGCCGTTGGTGAGCATGACCAGGACGTCACCGCCGTGGATCTGCCGTCCGGTGCCGTTGAGAACCTGCAGATCAGGGGTGCCGACCGGCTTCCCCGACCAGCCGTCCTTGCGGTGCTTGCACTGGATCACCCATCGCCGCCCGTACGGATCGGTCGCCTTCACGTCGGCCCCGTTGTCGCCGCGCCCTCCGACCTGCTGTGCGTCCGCGCAGCCGTCGCGGTGCATCAGGTCCCGTACGGCGAACTCGAACTGCCGGTGGTGCAGGAGGTCGAGCTGCTCGACCGCGTACCGCAGGCCCTGGGCGCGGACCCGCTCCCACTGCGCCGCCTCCTTCCGCCGCCAGGCCCAGGCGCCGCCCGCGCCGGCGGCCGCCAGGAGGCCGAGCACCACGACCCAGGGATGCGCCGCCAACCACCGCAGCAGGGCCAGGACGAGGCTCACCACCGCGACCGCGGCCACCGCGAGAGTCCACAGCGCCTCGGAACCGGCGCTCTTGCGCCGTCGGGGCCGACGGCCCGGGCCCGGCCGTCGGCGAGCGGGTGGCCGGCGGCTCACCGGCCGCCCCCCGAGGCCGGGAACTTGATCGGGTACGACACGGTCGGGGCCGGCGGGGGCACCACCTTGTCCCACCCGGGCCGCTGGATCGGATAGACGACGCTCGACTTGGGCCGGGGCAACTGCCCCGGCTCCGCTTCCGTGCCCGTACCCGCGGTCGTGGTGCCGTGGCCCAAAACCCAGGCCCCGGCCACGAACAGGCCCAGCAGGGCCGTCTCCCGGCGGGCACCCGCCGGGAGACGGAAATGGCTTCTGACCACGGTGCCGTCGGACTTCACGTACTTCTGGATCACGGGCACAGCGGTATCCCCCTCAGTGGTCGCGTGCGCCTCCCTGCGCAACAGACCCATGAAAGCATCCGGCACTGACATGGCGTCAGCGTTCGCTCACCATTCGTGATCACCCTTGACGCAGCGGCGCGCACCCGCGGCGGGTCCGGTTCCTGCGCCATCACTGCATCCAGGCACGCGCGGTCGCCGAGGACGGACCAGAGAGCATCCGCCGTGCCGGGCCGCGCCCCACGCATACGCCCGCGGTTCTGATCACACGCGGCCGGATCAACCAGCAACTGGGGAAGATCATCGGCCTCGCGGACGGGATCTCGTGAAGTCGAAGCCGCCCTGCGCGGACCGAGCCGCTCAGCCGCTGCTCCGATCGGGTGGAAGGTGAGTGGACATCCGGCGCGCCCCGGGTGCCGACGCATCTGAAGAAACGTTGGGGGCTTGGTAGGACTGGCGCGTTCCACCGCGACCGAAAGGTGCTCGCCCCATGCCAACCACCACCCGCAGCGCGCCGGCGCCCGGGATGCCCCCGCGTCCGAAATCCCGTTGGGGGCGCCGTCTGAAGGCGCTGCTCGCCGGCACCCTGATGGCTACCGCTCTGCCCCTGGCCGCCGGAGCCCCGGCGGCCCAGGCCGCCGTCGGCATCTTCGAGTACGCCGTCCCCACTCCGGCCAGCACTCCGGTCGGCATCACGACAGGGCCGGACGGCAACCTGTGGTTCACCGAGGCCGTCGGCAACAAGATCGGCCGGATCAGCCCGACGGGCACCTTCATCGCCGAGTACCCCCTGCCCGGCGAGTTCAGCACCCCGCACGACATCACCACCGGCCCGGACGGGAACGTCTGGTTCACCATGCAGCACTTCGACTCCAGGGTCGGGAAGATCGACACGAACGGCACGGTCACCGAGTACCCCCTCCCCGACCAGTTCGTCGAGCCCACCGGCATCACCGCCGGCCCTGACGGGGCCATGTGGTTCACCGAACAGAACGGCAACCGGATCGCCCGCATCACCACCACCGGAGCCCTCACCGAGTACCCCCTGCCCGCCGGCTCCGGCCAGCCGTCCTACATCACCACCGGGCCGGACGGGAACCTGTGGTTCACCGAAATCGGCGCCAACCTCATCGGCCGCATCACCCCGTCCGGCGTCGTCACCGAGTTCCCGGTCCCCGACGGCGGCGGCCCGACCGACATCACCGCCGGCCCCGACGGGAACCTCTGGTTCACCGTGTTCGGCGGCAACCGGATCGGCCGGATCACCCCGTCCGGCGCGATCACCCAGTACGACGTACCGTCGGACGGCCTCGCGCCCCAGCCCCAGGACATCACCGCCGGGCCGGACGACAGCCTGTGGTTCACCGAGCGCAACAGCGGGAAGATCGGGCGGATCAGCACGGCCGGTGTGATCGCAGAGTTCCCCCTGCCCTCCTCGGAGCGCGGCCCCTGGGGCATCACCAAGGGTCCGGACAACGACATCTGGTTCGCCGAGACCGCGAACTACATCGGGCGTCTCGACCTCACCGATGCCGACCTCGGCGTCACGAAGTCCGACGCGGGATCGGACCCCGTCGACGTGGGGCAGAGCGTGACGTACACGCTCACCGCGACCAACAACGGCCCGCAGACCGCCGAGGGGGTCGTCCTCAAGGACACCCTGCCCGCCGGACTCCAGTTCGCCTCGGCGTCCGCGGGATGCACCGCGGCCGGTTCCACTCCGGACGTCATCACATGTGAGATCGGCACGCTCACCGCCGGGAGCAGCGCCGCGCGGACCATCACCACGACGGCCACGACCGCCGGAACCCACACCGACACGGCAGCGGTTGCCGGCGCCGTCTCGGACCCCGTCCCGGCGAACGACCTCGCATCGGAGACCACCACCGTCGAGGCGACCACGTGCTTCGGCGAGCAGCCGACGATCACCGGCACCGCCGGCAACGACCAGATCACCGGCACGCCCAGGCGCGACGTCATCCTGGCCCGCGGGGGCAACGACACCGTCGACGGCGCCGCCGGCGACGACCTCATCTGCGGCGGCGGTGGCACGGACTCGCTCACCGGCGGCCCCGGCAACGACCGGATCGCCGGCGACGCGGGCAACGACATCCTCCACGGCTCCCCGGGCAACGACACCCTGACGGGCGGAGACGGCAACGACTCCCTGTTCGGTGAGCCAGGCAACGACTCCCTCGACGGCGGCCCGGGCACGAACACCAACAACGGCGGCCCCGGCACCGACATCTGCACCAACCCCGGCACGGGCCCCGGCTGCCCGTGACCCCGACGGGGGTGCTCCCGGTGCCGGGAGCACCCCCGTCCGCTTCCGCAGCGCACGGGCGGGGCCGGCAGTTCCTCGCCCATGGCCTGATGAACCGGAACTGGTGCCTGGACACGGCCGCCGGCACGTACGCGGTGGAGGAGATCACCGACGTCCCCCTGCCCCAGGTCCGTAGAAGCCTCGCGGCGCTTTCCGGCCTCGCGAGCGACGGCATCCCGGCGCCCGTGCCCGGGTCGGCGGATTTGATCGCCTGCACCCGTCGTCCGTGATCCCGTTGCCCCTTTGGCGCGTACGCAGGTGCCCGTGTGCGCGTCATCAGGATATTTCCCGAAATGTAATATGCCAGTGTGCTAGGCGTGGAGGGCAGGCATCTCCCCCGGGACAGAAGGGCACACGCGTGACTGTCGGCGAAGAGCACAAGAGGCCAGCCCCTCCATCACTGCGAACAGTCGGGATCGGCCGACGGGTTCACGCCTTGTTCAGGGCGATGTCCGCGGACCCTCTGCTCCGGGAGCAGTTCGTCACCGACCCGGCGCAGATCCTGTGCGAGTACGTCGGCGGCCACAGGCTCTCGCCCCAGCGAGCCTCGGTCGTCAACCAGCTGGTCTATTCGGTGGCATCCGACCCGGAAGCACTGCGGTGGCTGCGGAGCTACGCCATGGCGCACCGTGACAGCCCCGTTTCCCGGGACCGGTTCATGGCGGACCTCGGCCGCGCGGTGGCCGAGAAGAAGTCGGTTCACGTCGTTCTCGCGCTTCTGAGGTTCTCCCTCGAAGGGGAAGACTTCTCCGCCGCTGTCGATGAGTCCCTGGTACCGATCATCAACGACTGCGGGCTCTTCCATGACGAGCGGGCGTCCGGTACGGAGATGAGCACCGGCACCCAGTTCGGCACCGAGGTCAGCGGCACGCAAGTGAGCACCACACTCAGTGTGTTCGCCGGCCATTACGTTCCGGCTCTGGAGGCTCTCGTCGAGTACTCCGTCCGGCTACGCGACCGAGGGGTGCTGGAAAGCGTCGGGGGCCAGTAGGTGGAGGACATCTACGCTCCGGTCGCAAGCCTCCCGCGCGGCGCCGAACACGTGCACGACCTCGGCCGTACGCGTCAAGAGCAGAGTGATCACGAGGGAGCGGTCACCTGCTTTCGGGAAGCGCTGCGCGCCGACCCCCGCCTGCGCGTCGCGCGCCGGGATCTCACGACGTCCCTCGCACGGCTCGGCCGAAGTGACGAGTGCGTCTCCCTGTGGCGAGTCGAGGCTGCGTACGATGCCGAAGACCTCGCCTGGCTGGAGCACCAGTCCTGGCTCGCCCTGCTGGCCCATGACCTGCCGGTCGCCGGCGAGTACGCGCGCATCCATGCGGCGGTCCGCCTGGGCAGCGCCTGGTACCCCCGGTCCGCCCCGCCGCCCCTTCCGGGCCCTGCGGAGATCCGCCTGACGGTCCCGAAGCTGCGCCACGACATCGAGCAGTTCCGATACCTGCAACGGCGCGGCGTCCTCGGTGAGGAGTTCACCGACATCATCGGCTCCTACCAGGAGACGGTTTCCCGCCTCGAGTCGGAGTCTGGATCTGGGTCGGATGCGATGCCGGAGTCGGAGTCGGCCGCCGCGCATGGGCGAACGCCGATCGATGCCGCTGCCGGGCGGGCCATCGAGAGCGTCTACGGCCGACTCGTCCATGTGCGGGACACTCCCCGCGTGCGGCGTGCCCTGTCCGACGCGTGGAAGCCCCGGGAGGTGGAGAACCAATATCTCGATCAGCCGCCGGGCGTCGTGGTCATCGACGACTTCCTGGCCCCCGAGGCGCTCGAGAACCTGCAGCACTTCTGCCTGGAATCGACCGTCTGGCTGGGAAACCGTTACGCGCACGGACGGCTCGGTGCCTTCTTCCGGGACGGTTTCAACTGCCCGCTGCTCCTTCAGATCGCCGAAGAGGTCCGGGACGCCTTGCCCCGGGTGATCGGCGAGCGCTATCCGCTGCGCCAGCTGTGGGCGTTCAAGAACCAGAGAAGCTTTCCGGCGGATTCCAACACGCACGCGGACTTCGCCGCCGTCAACCTCAACTTCTGGATCACTCCGACCGACGCCAATATGGACGAGGGGACGGGAGGCCTCGTCGTCTACGGCGTCGACGCCCCCCTCGACTGGGACTTCGCCACGTACAACAACCGCGCCGACATCATCGAGCCCTATCTGCGACAGCAGCACGCGAAGTCCTTCAAGATTCCGTACCGCCAGAACCGGGCCATTCTCTTCAACTCGGACCTGTTCCACGGCACGGATGGCCTGTCGTTCCGCCCGGGGTACGAGAACCGGCGCATCAACATCACGATGCTCTACGGCGAGAGGGAGGACGACACCCACCATCGGCAACTCTCACCGCCCGCTTCCCCGGAAAACGCGTCCGCCGCCTGGCGCTCCGCGTCCTTCGGCCGCCTTCGGGGAAACAGGTTGTGACATCCCAGTACAGCCAGGACGAATTCGTCGTCGACGTACTCGGAGGAATGCGCGACGGCTTCTTCCTCGACTCCGGGGCATCAGACGGTGTGCAGGCGAGCAATACCCGCCTGCTCGAACAGTCCTTCGGCTGGTCGGGCATCTGCGTCGAGCCGAACGAAGGGTTCTATGAGCGGCTCGTGGAGAACCGCCGGTGCATCTGCCTGAACTGCTGCCTCTACGACCGAGAAGGCGGCGTCGACTTCTTGGAGGCGGCCGGCACCATCGGGGGGATCCTCCACGAATACGATCCCTCCCTCCTGCGGTCCGCCAAGGGCTTTCTGCAGGTCGCCGACGACAGCAGGCTCCCCACGGTCCGCAGGACCGCGCGTACAGTCCGCTCGGTCCTCGACGAATGCGGGGCTCCCCCCGTCATCGACTACTGGAGCCTTGACACCGAAGGATCGGAACTGGCCATCCTGCTGAGCTTCCCCTTCGACCAGTACTCCTTCCGCGTGCTGACGATCGAGCACAACTGGCTGCCGGCCCGCTCCCGCATCAGGACATTCCTCGAAAACCGCGGGTACCTCTGGGTGCGCGAGGCCGGCTGCGACGACTGCTACGTCCGGCACGACGTCCTGCACCGCCCGCCCTGGCGAAGCAGCGTGTGGAGGCGGGCGGGATAGCGCGGGACCAGCCGCGAACGCCGCGTGCGGCCCGGGACGTCACCGGGGGGGTATCTGCACACGGGCGGGGCGCAGTTGGGGCCGGCTCGGGTTGAAGGTCCCGGGCGCGGGCGCGCCATGACGGCCGGGCCGGCAGTGCCCGTACCCGGCGCCGCGACTTGGTACGAGACCGGGGCCGACATCCACCGGGGGAAGGAGCGTCGTCAATGCCGAAGGTGACAACGACCGGGGATGTTCTCCGTGCCGAGCTGGCACAAGCCGTCGGCAACGGCGTCGATACGATCCCCGAAGACGGACATGTGGAGCGGGAGTTCGGTATCGACGGCTGGCCTTGGCCCAGCCGGTGACCGGTCTCGGACAACGCCTGGCCGTCGTCATCCCGGACGAGGAAACGGGTCGCCTGAAAACGGTCTCGAAGGTGCGCGCGTTCCTCGCCGGGCTCGTACCGACCAGAATGGACGCACTGTTGTGAGCCTTCGCCAGATCGACCCGAAGCAACGCGGTTTCCTGATCGTCAACTCCCACCCGGACGGGGCCGCCGAGACCGTGCGCCGGATGTGGGAGCAGATCCCGGCCCGCGCCGACGGCAGCGGCCCGGTCGTGTTGCTCCTTGGCCACAGCGCCGGGTACGGGCTGGCCACGCTGCTGACGGGGTTGCGCCGGCACGGCATCCGGGGTGTCGGTGTCGCCTTCGAGGGAGCGGAGACCGAGCGACGCACGGCCACGGCGGGCTGGTACCGCACCGCGGCCGCCGACGCCCTGGCCCGGGACGCCGGCCGCGACTTCGTGTTCGTCAACACCGACGCGTTCTCCGAGGCGGGCAAGGAGCAGGTGCTGGCCCTGGTGGAGGAACGCTTCGGCAAGGTCGACCATCTGATCTACAGCCTGGCGGCCCCTCGCCGCACCGACCCGGCGACCGGCACGGTCCACCACTCCGTGATCAAGCCGATCGGCGGCCCGTACGAGGCTCCGGCGCTGGACTTCTCCGGTGACGCCCCGAAGGTCGGACAGGTGTCGCTGGAGCCAGCCGACGACGAGGAGCGGTACGCGACGCAGCAGGTGATGGGCGGCGCGGACTGGCGGCTGTGGGTGGAGGCCCTGACCGCGCGCGGCCTTCTGGCCGAGGGGTTCACGACCGTGGCGCTCACATACATCGGCTCGGAGCTGACGGCACCGATCTACCGGCGGGGCACGATCGGCGCGGCGAAGGAGGACCTGGAGCGGACCGCCGGGCAACTGGACGCCGAGCTGGGAGGGGCGGGCCGGGCGTTCACCGCGGTCGCGGGCGCGGCCGTCACCCAGGCGTCGAGCGCGATCCCGTCGATCGCCCTGTACACGGCGTTCCTGCGGACCGTCCTCGGAGACGGCTTCCGCACGACGGCCGAGCAGGCCGGGGAACTGTGGGAGCAACTGACGGGGGCGACACCGCTGGTCCTCGACGAGCAGGGCCGGATCCGGCTGGACGGCTGGGAGCTCGACGACGAGGTCCAGGACCAGGTGCGGAAGCTGTGGGCGGATCCGGAAGCCGGCCTGGAGCGCGCGCTGGGCGGCGCGGACTGGTTCATGGGACAGATCCGCGAGCTGTACGGGTGGGGTGTCGACGGTGTGGACTACGGGCGGCCCACGCAGACGACGGTCGCCTGGCCGGCGCCGGCGCCGCTACCGGCGCCGGGCGCGTGAGCCACGTGATGTGACGGGGCGGCGAGGAGATCCGCAGGGGGATCACCTCGCCCTCGGCCCGCCGTCAGGCTGAGCCGCCCTGCGCCTGCTGCTTGAAGCGCTCGGTTACGTCTGCGGTGTCAGCGGCGGGCGGAACGTCGATCGACCGCTGGCTCCCGAAGGAGAGGAAGTCCACGCTGATGGTGCTCGTGCCGATGACCTGGTTCATACGGGCCGGGGTCCCCTTGTCGTCGACCCAGACGTCCGTGACGACCTCGCCCGTCATACCCAGCCCCTTGTACATGTCGGAGGCGGCGCCCAGCCTGTCCGCGGGGACCGACGCACGGTAGTGAACCGTGCTCTTGCCGTTGACGTTCTCCGTGGCGACCTTGGTGACGTCCTTCGCGTACTTGAGACCCTTCAAACCCGAAGTCGGGTCGGCGTTGGCACCGTTCATGCTGGCCGCGCCCTTCTCGCCCATGACGGCGGAGGCTTCGACCTTCAGCCAGGTCTTGCCCTGGAACGGGCCGTCGGGCGCCGGGTCGACCTCGTAGTAGTACGCGCCCTGCACGAGCCGCATCGTGATGGTGCCGTCCGCGACCATGTCCTCCATCTGGAGGTCCTTGGCCGGCATCTCGGTCTCCATCGCGAGGCCGTTGCCCCAGGAGTAGAGACCCTTCATCTGCATGGGCTTCCCGCCCGTGTCCGGGGTCGTCAACGTCATGCTGATGTCGGCCGAGCCGGCCTTCGAGGCCTCGTCGGACGCACGCGAGAGGGCCGCCACCAGGTTCTGCGCCGACTCGCCCGCCTTCTGCGTCACCGCCGTCGCGGAACAGCCGGCCGAACCCGCCGCGACGAACACGGCCGCGGTGACACTCCCGATGATCCTGTTCGACTTCATCCCCACCCCTTTTGAAACTGACCTTGTTCCGGCTCCGGGCGCCACGAGGGGGCTGCCCGCCGTCGAGTGCCGACCCCCTGTCGGCACCGGATCGAAGGATCGCACGCGCCTCGGACAATGGGGCCACCACCCTCAACAGTCGTGTACTGGAGCCTTGGTGTGGACGGGGCAGGCTCGGCGGCAGGGCGGGGTGAGCGGTCGGCGGGCGTCGTCGGCCTGCTCCGGAGCGAGCGATGGTTCACAGGTTCACACGGAGCGGTGTGTGCGGCTGCCGTGAGTCAGGGGCGCCAGCGGTCGGGGGAGGGGCCCTTGCAGGTGTAGAGGCGGCCGTTCTTGCCGACGCCGGTCGAGCCGGGCGTCGAGCAGAACGCGCCCGGGGTGACGGTGCCGGCGCTTCCGCCTCCCGTACTCGAGCCGCCCGAGGACGACGAACCGCCGCCGGAGGTCGAGGAACCGCCCGAGGCCGAGGAACCGCCCGAGGTCGACGAGCTGCCGTTGTCGTCCGAGTCGTCATCGCCGGTGCTCGGCGGCGGTGTCGGTTCGGGGTGCAGCTCGGTGTTCTGCTGCTGCGGGCACGAGGTGCCGGGCGCGGTGACCTTGAGGTACGCCGTGGTGGTCTTCGGCGCCTGGAGCTCCTTGCCCTCTTCGGGCTCCTGGAAGCAGACGGTCCAGTCGTCCACGGCAGGGGGAAGGCCGACGTCGGTGTAAGCGCTGCGCGGCTCGATCTTCCGGAGGGCGATCGGCTTGAGCGTCTCGGCCGCCTTGACGAAGGTCAGTCCGACGACTTTCGGCATCTTCGGGTACGGGATCGGTTCCCCGTCCTTGGCCGGGCACGGCCACTCGTTGCGCACCACCGCGAAGTCGAGTGTGGGCGTGTTCCCGGCCCGCTGGGCTGCGGGAGTCTGGAAGCAGATGCGCCAATTGCCGTCGTCGAACTGGCTCGCGTCACCCGGGGAGGCGTCGTGCGATGTCGCGTTGTACCCGGCGGCGCGTGCTGCGGTCTTCGCCTGTTTGAGGATCTGGCCCACGTAGTCGGGCGCTGCGGTCGGGCTCGGAGATACAGAGGGCGTCGGCCCGGCGGCGGCAGTCTGGGAGACGACGGGCTGGGGCTTGGCGTCGTCGGTGGTCTTCTTCGGGGGATCCGACAGGAAGGGCGTCAGAAACCACAGGCCTGCCAGCACGGTCGCGACGATCTTCTTGCTCTTGCCCCAGGGGCTGGTCCATGCGAGGGCGATACCTGCGGGCGGGATGATCACCAGCAGCGTGATGATCAAGGCCGGGTGCTGCCACCAGCGACGCACGGGCAGAGGCGCGGGCGCAGGCGCGGGCACGGGTGGGTGAGAGTACGGATTCGGCGGCGGATAGGTCACGTGGTGTCTTTCTGACAAGGTGCGTCGTGGGCCCGGCAGGCGTACACGGAACGTTGGGATCTCTGTAGGCCAGCCAGTACGCAGGAACATTCCGGCGCACGCAGGGAGCAGGACACCGCCCGGGAGGGGCCATTCCCCGCAGCTGCCGGGATCAGGTTGATGGCCCCGGACTCTAAGTGCTTGGGCGGTACCTCCGGGGCCCTTTCGTCGAATCCGGCGGCGCGGATGCGAGCTGCATGCTCTTGGTCCGCCCCCCTCCCCCGCCACCGGAACGATGTCCGGCTCGGGTCTGGCCGACGTTCCCGGTCGACACGTTGCCGCGCCTCGCCGCACGTCGCCGCGCACCGCCGCCTCCCCACTCCCCGCGACGTCCGCCCTGGCCTGGGTTTCCGCTGAAACCTCCGTTCGGTTGGGAGCCGCCGTCCTGGTGCTGTTCCGGACCGATGACGCCGCCGCGACCGTGGTACCCAGCGACTGGACTGCGGGCCCGAAGGCCGTGGTGGCCGGCGCGGCGCCCGGCGCGGTGGTGACCGTCTCGGACCGGGCCCACCACGCCGGGGACCGCCCGTGCGGGCATGCGGGCAACTCCGGTGGCGCCGTCACGGGCATCACCGCGGCCGTGCAGTTCCTGCCGTCACCCGGGCTGCGAGTCGGCCCTCCTCACCGGCGGTGTCATCGGCGGCGCCCAGGTGACCGTGGAGCGCCAGTCCGACAACATGGAGGCGGAGGAACGGGCGCCGGGTCGTGCGTCGGTGCAGCAGCTCGCCGCTGCGACGACCCGATGTTCTCCTTCAGCAACGCGCTCGCCTACGACGGCCTGACGGTCCAGGGCATCGATGCGGACGCGCGCGATCCGTACGTCTACCGCCGGGCCAGCAGCTGGGTGGACGTCGTCGGCGCGGAGGCGGACGGGCACTGGATCCCGGAGGACGGCCGGCGCTGCGGCGCGTACTGGAACGGCTGTGCGACGAAGGCGGCGTGGACCTCGCCCGGGGCGTGTTCGCCATCGGCCCGTTCCGCCAGGTCGTCACCGGCGCGAAGCCGGCCCGCTGCGACCTGATGCCGGCCGAGCGGGTCGGCACGGAGCCCACGCCCCACGGCAAGGTGTCGATCAGCGCTCAGGGCCGGGGCGTCGAGCGCAGGAGCAGGGTGACGAATCCGAGTGTGCCCCGGTAGCCGTGGAGCCAGGCGTCGCGGTGTTCGGCCGCCGTCTTGAGGGCTTGGCCGTTGTCGGGGTGTTCGGGGTGGTCCAGGGCCCATCGGGACAGGTTTCCGGTCCAGGACCACTCGTAGGCGTCCCACTCCTGAAGGGTGCTGACGTGACCGTACAGGGGGGTCCAGCCGTCGGCCGTGACGCGGTCGACGGTGGTGGCCAGGTCGTCGTATTCGTCGGCGGTGAAACCGGCGTCGAGGACCGCCTGGCCGGGTTCGCGTTCCCAGAAGCAGTCGCCGAGGAGGATGCTTCCGCCCGGGGCGAGGTGCTTGCGGGCGGCTTCCAGGGTGGGGAGCAGCCCGCCGAAGGCGTGTGTGGCGCCGATGCTGAGGACCAGGTCGTAGAGGTGCGGGGAGGTGAACTCCGCGGCGTCCTCGGCGTGGAAGACGATCCGGTCACCGAGGCCCGCGTCGGCGACGGCGCGCTGGGCGGCCGCGATGGTTTCGGCGTCGGTGTCGACGCCTTCGGCGCGGAGGTCGGGCCGCATGGCTTGGGCGCGCGTCATCCAGGTGCCTGATCCGCAACCGAGGTCGAGGAGCCGGGCGTCGCCGGGCGGGAGGGCCCGTTCGAGGAGCGCGTGTACCGAGTCGTCGCCCAGCGGGGCGGCGATGGGGTGGTCGGTGTGGGCGATGGCGCTGATCTTGTGACGGTCCATGGCGCCATCCTGCCTGCTGCCTGCCGGGTCACTCTCTCGATTATTGGCGGCTGTTGGCGGCTGTTGGCGGGCGGTGCGGCCCGCGGGCGAGGGTGCAGCCGCGTTCGGGTCCCGCCGGGATGTTCGGGACCGGGCTGCGTGCGGGACGCGTGCGGCAGCGGAATCGGCGAATCCGGGGCGGTGCAGCGCCAGGGTCGTCAGGATGGGAGGCATGGACCGTGGGGATGTGGGGCCGGGCGGGTCCCGGGCGATCGTGGTACGGGTGCCGGTCGAGCCGGTGGAAGCCGCGGTGGAGGCCGACGCGGTCGACGCCGTGGCGCGGGCGGGCGATGTGGTGGTGCGCGGCCCGTTGTTCGGGGTGGCGGCGCAAGGCGCCGGGGACGGGCCGCGGTGGCGGGTGGTCCTCGCGGTGACGGACGGCTGCCCGCAGGTGGCCCGCGACGGGCTGAACTCACACCTGTGGTTCCGCGCGAAGGACGAGGCGCGGGACAGGGCGGAGCGGCACGCGCTGCTGGCGGCGGTGGCCCGGCTGGAGAGCGAGCGGGTCGACGAACTCGTCGTGGCGGGGACCCGGTACCGCATCGTGCGCGCCGAGGAGTACGCGGGGGCGGGCCCGGACGGCATGGAAGCGCCGCGCCCGACCGATCCGGAGCCCCTCGTCCCCAACTGGGACCGCGCCGTGAAGGACCCGGAGATCGATGACGGCCTGGCCTTGGACCCGGACGCCCCGGTCACCCCGACGCAAGCCCTCGAACGGCTTGCGCTGCGCGGCCTTTGCTACAGCGGCAACCGGTTCCCCGAGGACGTGCGCGCCGACGCACGCCGGGCGCTGGTCACCCACCCGGACGTGACGTTGTTGCCCCCGACGTTCACGGTCGTGGAGAAGAGCGCGAGCAGCTGGAAGCCGGTCACCGGGCCGCACGTGACCGCGCACGCCGCCCGCAAGTCGCTGGACTTCGCCCTGACGTGGATGTGGCCTCGGATGGACGGCCGCATCCCCGACGACGCCGACCCGCACACCGACGCCCGTACCTGGGCGACGGGAGCCGGGGCGGCCGACCGGCGGGCTGCGGAGCTGATCGCCTATGCCGAAGCCTCCGACGCGCTCCGGGCCGGTCGCGTCAACCGGCTGGACTTCCGAGGCACCGTGTACCAGATCGTCCGCACCCGCCGACTGTTGCGCTGGGGCCCCGACGGACCCGAGGGGCCGCGTCCGTCCGACACCAACACCCAAGAGCCCGTGCGCATGCACCCTGCACTCGACGAGGACGGCCGTGTCCTGCCCGAAGACTGACCCGGGACACCTTGCCTCTGGGGACCCGTCGCAGGGGCATTGCGTAGTCGAGGTTGGTCCGGTTCGCCGGGTTCATGCGTGACGTGACGTCATGTCCGGTGTGCGGTAAGGGAACCCGGGCAGCAGAGCAGGCACGGTGCTGGTGATCATGTGGTTGTCGAGACCCATGAGAACCGAGCGAGACCGTGCCTGCCCGAACATCATCGCCCATCCCCGCCGCGCTGGAACAACTGGGCTCCCAGGCTGTCGTCCTTGTCCCGGACGACGTCGTTGACCTGCGCCGATTCCTGATCCATGTCGCCGATCCCCGTGACAGGCGGGGACGGAGGTATCCGGTCCTCGCGCTGTTGTGCGCGACGGTCGCGGCGGTGCTTACCGGGGCCCGCTCGCTCATCGCGATCAGCGAATGGATCACGGATGCCCCGCAACAGGTACTGGACGCCCTCGGCTTCGGCCTCGACCCGTTCACCGGGCTGCGGCCGG
>NZ_JBHWVM010000094.1:0-31478 GCF_042736805.1 Streptomyces sp. NPDC060031 | reverse complement strand
TCAAAGGAACCTCATCCACCGAAATGGACGGGGTATCAACTTTTGGCGTTGATTTTTGGCACGCTGTTGAGTTCTCAAGGAACGGACGCTTCCTTCGTACTCACCCTCTCGGGCTTTCCTCCGGGCGCTTCCTTCGTTCTTGTGTCTCCGACTCTATCAGACTCTTTCGTGTCCGATTCCCGGTCGAAGCGGGTTTCGCTTTCCAGGTCTTTCGCTTTCGCGCTTTTCCTTTTCGGCGATTTCGACTCTATCAGAAGTTTTCCACCGGATTTCCCGGCTTCGGATCTCTGAAGGGAGAGTCGACGGTGCCCACTTGGAATTGAATTCCCGAGGGGCGAGAGAGATGTTAAACCATCGCTGCCGAACTTGTCCAGTTCGAGGCAACCGTTCGAATCTACCTCCCCACGGCCACCGTGTCAACGGTGTTCGCGGGACGACGAGGAGACTAGCAGCTCAGTGGGCCCGTACGCACATCAGGCCGCGGTGGGCAGGGTAGCCGTCCGGTCCGCCGTCTCCACGTCGCCGACCTCTCCCTCGCGGGAGGCGCGGCCGCCCAGCACGTAGACATACAGCAGGAAGGCGGCCTCGGCGGTGACGCCGATGGTGATGCGGGCCCAGGTGGGCAGGCCGGAGGGGGTGACGAAGCCTTCGATGAGGCCCGAGACGAAGAGGACCGCCGCCAGGCCGATGGCCATGCCGAGGGCGGCGCGGCCCTGTTCCGCCAGGGCCTCGCGGCGGGTGCGCGGGCCCGGGTCGATGACCGTCCAGCCCAGGCGCAGGCCCGTACCCGCGGCGACGAAGACGGCCGTCAGTTCGAGGAGGCCGTGCGGGAGGATCAGGCCGAGGAAGACGTCGAGGCGGCCGGCGGAGGCCATCAGGCCGATGCCGACGCCGAGGTTGGCCATGTTCAGGAAGAGGATCCAGAGCACCGGCAGACCCAGGAAGGCGCCCAGCACCAGGCACATCGCGGCCGCCTGGGCGTTGTTCGTCCAGACCTGGGCGGCGAAGGAGGCCGCCGGATGGCTGGAGTAGTACGTCTCGTACTCGCCGCCCGGCTTCGTCATCGCCAAGAGGTCCTCGGGGGCCGCGATGGCGCCCCGGACCTCGGGGTGGGTGGCGATCCACCAGCCGATGAGCGCGCCCAAGGCGGTGGAGATCAGCGCGGTCGGCACCCACCAGCGGCGGCTGCGGTAGACGGCCGCCGGGAAGCCGGCGGTGAAGAAGCGGGCCGCGTCGCGCCAGCCGCCGCGGCGGGCGCCGGTCACCGTGGCGCGGGCGCGCGCGACGAGCTGCGTCAGGCGGCCCGTGAGCATCGGGTCGGGGGTGCTGGACTGGATGAGGGAGAGGTGGGTGGAGGTCCGCTGGTAGAGCGCGACGAGTTCGTCCGCCTCGGCTCCGGTGAGTCTGCGGCCGCGGCCCAGGAGCTGCTCCAGCCGGTCCCACTCCGCCCGGTGGGCCGCCACGAAGACGTCGAGATCCATGTGGTTGGCGCTCCCCTGCCCCTGGTCCGCTGCCGGTCCCCTGATTTTTCCTGCTTGTTCTGTGGTCAGCTTGGCAGACTGGATGCCGAAGGGGCGGGCCAGGTCACGTGAAGGGTGGGCATCGGTGAGCGATCTGGTGACGGGGGACGCGGTCGTCCTGGGGCTGCGGCCTGCGAGGCTGCCGAGCCGGGCGCTGGCGGTACTGCTCGACCTGCTCGTGTACGTCACCGGGTACCTGCTCGTCTCGCTGGGACTGACCTTCGCCATCGCCTCGATGGACACCGCGGCGCGGGCTGCCGTGCAGGTCGGGTCCTTCGTCCTGGTGCTCGTCGGCGTGCCGATCGCCGTGGAGACGCTGAGCCACGGGCGGTCGCTGGGCAAGCTCGCGTGCGGGCTGCGGGTGGTGCGGGACGACGGCGGGCCGATCCGGTTCCGGCACGCGCTGGTGCGCGGGGCGATGGGGGTCGTCGAGCTGCTGGGCACCTTCGGTGCGGTGGCGTGCATCGCCTCGCTGGTGTCGGCGCGCGGGCGGCGGCTCGGGGACGTCTTCGCGGGGGCCCTCGTCATACGGGAGCGGGTGCCCGGGGCGCGGGTGATGCCGGTGCCGCCTCCGCCGCCGTGGCTGGCGGGACGGTTCGCCGGGCTGGACCTGTCGGCGGTGCCGGACGGGCTGTGGCTGGCGATACGGCAGTACCTGACGCGGATGAACCAGCTGGACCCGCAGGTGGGTGCGGCGATGGCGGCGCGGCTCGCGGACGATCTGGTGGCGCGGACCGGGGCGCCGGCGCCTGCCGGGGTGCCCGCGGCCGCGTTCCTCATGGCGGTGGTGCACGAGCGGCAGTCGCGTGACGCGGCCCGGGCCTTTACCCGTACGGCTGCTGCTCCCGCCCCGGCGCCCGCGCCCGCTCCCGCGTCTGTTCCCGCGTCTGTTCCGTACGGCGGGATGCCGGTGCTGCCGGCGGTCGCGCCGGCCGTGGCTCCGGTCGCGCCGGTGGCTCCCGCCCACGTGGCAGCCGTACAGCCGCCCGCGCGCGGGACCGGGTTCGCCCCGCCCGCCTAGGCGCCCTGGCCCTGGCCGTCGAATGAGGACGGCGGGGTCTCCAGGTGTTCGAGTTCGATGCCGGGGGCCGAGAGGATCACGTCCCCGGCGAGGTGGATCGTGTGGACCTCGCCGGTGTCCAGGGCGCTGACCTGGTACTCGTCCACCAGGAGCGGGCCGCTGTCGGTGGGGTGTTCCTCGCGTCGCAGCAGGGCCCAGGCCTGGTCGACGGTGCGGGGGGCCAGCACCGGGTCGGTGAGTGCGACGAGCCGGACGCGGGTGGCGGGGGCGCCGGGGGCCAGGCGGAGCAGTCGGGCCGTCGCGACGAGGAAAGCCGGGGAGGTGCCGGTGAAGCCGGGGGCCTGGACGTTGCCCTCGGTGGCTTCGGCGCCGGCGGGGTCGGTGCGCACCCAGGTGACGCCGTCGATGGCGGCGCCGCGGACCTGCCAGCTCGAGGCGTTCACCTCCAGGCGGATGGGGCGTCCGAGTTCGTCGATCGCGAGGTCGACGGAGCCGCGGTGATCGCCGTCCGGGCCGGTGATCTGGGAGACGTAGCGCCAGCCGGAGGGGCCCGGGGCGCAGTGGAAGTGCTCCTCGCCGAGCGGGGTGTGGTCGTGCGGGTCGTGGAGCGAGTAGCGGCCGCGGGGCATGGGGTCCGGAGTCCAGTCCTTGGGTGGGTACGGGGCAGGCCCCCGGCGAGGTGCCGGGGGCCTGGCTCGGTGCTGTGGATCCGCGGGGATCAGTAGCGGTAGTGGTCCGGCTTGTACGGGCCCTCGACCTTGACGCCGATGTAGTCGGCCTGCTCCGGGCGCAGGGTGGTGAGCCTGACGCCCAGCGCGTCGAGGTGCAGGCGGGCGACCTTCTCGTCGAGGTGCTTGGGGAGCACGTACACGTCGGTGGGGTACTCGGCCGGCTTGGTGAAGAGCTCGATCTGGGCCAGGGTCTGGTCCGCGAAGGAGTTCGACATCACGAAGGACGGGTGGCCGGTCGCGTTGCCCAGGTTCAGCAGACGGCCCTCGGAGAGGACGATCAGGACCTTGCCGTCGGGGAACTTCCAGGTGTGGACCTGGGGCTTGACCTCGTCCTTGACGATGCCCTCGATCTTGGCCAGGCCGGCCATGTCGATCTCGTTGTCGAAGTGGCCGATGTTGCCCACGATCGCCTGGTGCTTCATCTTGGCCATGTCGGCGGCCATGATGATGTCCTTGTTGCCGGTCGTGGTGATGAAGATGTCGGCCGTCTCGACGACGTCCTGGAGCGTGGCGACCTGGTAGCCGTCCATCGCGGCCTGGAGGGCGCAGATCGGGTCGATCTCGGTGACGATGACGCGCGCGCCCTGGCCGCGCAGCGACTCGGCGCAGCCCTTGCCGACGTCGCCGTAGCCGCAGACGACCGCGACCTTGCCGCCGATGAGGACGTCGGTGGCGCGGTTGATGCCGTCGATGAGGGAGTGGCGGCAGCCGTACTTGTTGTCGAACTTCGACTTCGTCACGGCGTCGTTCACGTTGATCGCCGGGAAGAGCAGGGTGCCCTCGGCCATCATTTCGTACAGGCGGTGGACACCGGTGGTGGTCTCCTCGGTGACGCCGCGGATCTCGGACGCGAGCTGCGTCCACTTCTGCGGGGTCTCCCCGAGGGTGCGGTTGAGCAGGGTGAGGATGTAGCCGTACTCCTCGGAGTCGGCGGTGGCCGGGTCCGGGGCGGAGCCGACCTTCTCGAACTCGACGCCCTTGTGGACGAGCAGGGTGGCGTCACCACCGTCGTCGAGGATCATGTTCGGGCCGCCGGTGGGGGTGTTCGGCCAGGTCAGCGCCTGCTCCGTGCACCACCAGTACTCCTCCAGCGTCTCGCCCTTCCAGGCGAAGACGGGGACGCCCTGCGGGTTCTCCGGCGTGCCGTTCGGGCCGACGGCGATGGCGGCGGCCGCGTGGTCCTGGGTGGAGAAGATGTTGCAGGAGGCCCAGCGGACGTCGGCGCCGAGGGCGACGAGCGTCTCGATGAGGACGGCGGTCTGCACGGTCATGTGCAGGGAGCCGGTGATGCGCGCGCCGGCCAGGGGCTGGGTTGCCGCGTACTCCCGGCGGATCGACATCAGGCCCGGCATCTCGTGCTCGGCCAGGGTGATCTCCTTGCGGCCGAAGGCGGCAAGGCTCAGGTCTGCGACCTTGAAGTCCATGGGTGCTGCTCCTCATGGTTCGAGAGGGTGGGTACGGCTGAGCTGTGCACCGGCCGTGGTGAGGCGGGGCGGCACACCGAGCACAGTCCGTCGGGGGCCCTCTCTCCCCTCGGCCGGTCACGGGACCGCCCGACCGCCATCAGCAGCGACGCCTGACACTGATGACGAATCTACACCGACCGGCGGAGCGTGCCCCAGTCGGCGGAGGGGCAAGGCGGATCGTGGGGTCGGGCCTTCCAGCGGAACAGTTCAGGCCTTTCGGACCTTTGATCCACCTCCTCCCTGGAGCAGGATGCGGTGGGATCGGGCCGGATGCGCGATCCCGCAGGACCGAAGGCGTGAGGAGATTCCAGTGACCAGTGCGGCAGGCCCTCCCGGTGGCGGAGGCGCGAGCGGGCGCAGTCCCGTGAAGTTGGTCGCCGTGACCGCGTGTCCCACGGGCATCGCGCACACCTATATGGCCGCGGAGAAGCTCCAGCAGGCCGCCGACCGGCTGGGTGTCGGGATGAAGGTGGAGACGCAAGGCTCCATCGGGGCCGAGAACCTGCTGACTGACAACGATGTCAGGGAGGCGGACGCGGTCATCATCGCCGCCGACAAGGAGGTCGACCGCGAGCGCTTCGCCGGCAAGCGGGTCCTGGCGACGGGCGTCGCGGACGGCATCCACAAACCGGAGGAGCTGATCGAGCGCGCGCAGAGCGCGCCGGTGCAGGCCGGGACGACCGCCGCCGCGGGCGATGGCGGCGGCGCGGGCGCGGGCGACGCGGGCGCGGGCGGCGGCCGGCAGCGCAGCCAGGCGTACAAGGCGCTGATGAACGGCGTCTCGTACATGATCCCGTTCGTGGTGGTCGGCGGTCTGCTGCTCGCGGTCTCGATCGCGCTGGGCGGCCACACCACGCCCAAGGGCATCGAGTTCGACAAGGACTCGTTCTGGTTCTACGTCAACGCCCTCGGCGGGCTCGGCTTCAAGCTGATGCTGCCGATCTTCTCCGGCTACATCGCCTACGCACTCGGCGACCGGCCCGCGCTGGTCCCCGGCATGATCGGCGGTTTCCTGGCCGCGGACGCCGTCAACATCTACGGCGCGGACGCGAACGCCGGCTTCCTCGGCGCCATCGCGACGGGCTTCCTCGCCGGCTATCTGGTGATTTGGATCAAGAAGGTCAAGGTCCCGAAGTTCGTCATGCCGATCATGCCGATCATCGTGATCCCGGTGTTGTCGACCTTGGCGCTCGGACTCTTCTACATCTACGTCATCGGCCGGCCCATCTCCTGGGTCTTCACGACCCTCACCAGCTGGCTGAACGGGATGACCGGCTCCAGCGCGATCGTGCTGGGCGCCCTGATCGGCCTGATGATCGCCTTCGACATGGGCGGTCCGGTCAACAAGACCGCCTTCCTCGTCGCCGTGGGCCTCATCGGCACCAACAACCACGTCATGGGCATGGCCGCCGCGGCCATCCCGGTCATGCCGCTCGGCCAGGGCCTGGCCACGCAGCTGCGCCGCAAGCTCTACGGCGACCAGGAGCGGGAGACCGGCATCGCCGCTCTGTTCATGGGCTTCTTCGGGATTTCCGAAGGCGCCATTCCCTTCGCCGCCGCGCGGCCCGCGCAGGTCATCCCGGCGAACATGCTCGGAGGTGCGGTGGCGGGTGCCGTCGCGGGTCTGGCCGGTGTCGAGAACTCCGTACCGCACGGCGGTCCGATCGTGGCGCTGTTCGGCGCCGTCAGCGGTGTCGCGATGTTCTTCGTCGCCATGGCGCTCGGTGTGGCCGTCACGGCGCTCACCACGAACGCGCTCATCGAGATCAAGCTCCGCAGGAACGGTACGGCGCCCGGGTCCGTCGCGGCCGCTGCGGTACGGGAGCCCGTGCTCGTCGGCGCCGGAGCGGGCGCCGCCCCCGGTACCGGGGCGGCCGTCCGGCCGGGCCGGGCCCCGGCCCTGACCCAGACGTCGGCCCCGGCCGGCGCCGCGGAGCCCGAGGTGCTGTCCGGGTACCTGACCGCGCGCACCGTGAAGACCGAGCTGGCCTCGGACTCCAAGGAGGCGGCGATCCGCGAGATGGCCGGGATGCTGGCCGACACCGGCAACGTCCGGGACGTGGACGAGCTCGTACGGGTCGCCCTCGCCCGGGAGGCGCAGGGCACGACGGGCCTCGGCGAGTCGATCGCGATCCCGCACGCCAAGACGGACGCGGTGGCCCGCCCGACCGTGGGCTTCGCCCGCTCCGGGGAGGGCATCGAGTGGGGCGCCCTGGACGGGACGAAGGCCCGGCTGATCTTCATGATCTCGGTGCCGGAAGCCGCGGCCGGCGATGAGCACCTGCGGATCCTGGCGCTGCTGTCGCGCAAGCTGATGGACACCGGCTTCCGGGAGCGCCTGCAGGGCGCCCCGGACGAGCGGGCGATCCTGGACGTCCTGCGCGAGATCCGGTAGGTCCCGGCCGGCACGCCTACGAGGAAGGCCCCCGCGGCCGTCGCCGCGGGGGCCTTCTCGTACGCGGAGCCGTCAGGCCTTGCCCGCCTCGTGCGCGGCGGCGTCGTAGATGTCGGGCTCCAGGTAGATCACCCGGGCGATCGGCACGGCCGCGCGGATGCGGGCCTCGGCGGCGTCGATGGCGTTCGCGACCTGGGTCGCGGTGTCGTCGTGCCGGACGGCGATCTTGGCGGCGACCAGCAGCTCCTCGGGGCCGAGGTGCAGGGTCCGCATGTGGATCACGCCGGTGACGGTGTGCCCGTCGACGAGCGCGGCCTTGATCTTCTCGACCTCTTCCGTGCCCGCGGCCTCGCCCAGCAGCAGGGACTTGGTCTCCGCGGCCAGGATGATCGCGATGACGATGAGCAGGACGCCGATGCACAGGGTGCCGATGCCGTCCCAGACTCCGTCGCCGGTCAGCAGCGCGAGGCCCACGCCCCCGAGTGCCAGGACCAGGCCGACGAGCGCGCCGAGGTCCTCCAGCAGGACCACGGGCAGCTCGGGAGCCTTGGCGCGCCTGATGAACTGGCCCCACGACAGCGTGCCGCGGATCTCGTTCGACTCCTTGATCGCCGTACGGAAGGAGAAGGACTCGGCGAGGATCGCGAAGACGAGGACGCCGACCGGCCAGTACCAGTGCTCGATCGCGTGCGGGTCCTTGATCTTGGCGAAGCCCTCGTAGATCGCGAACATGCCGCCGACCGTGAACAGCACGATGGAGACGAGGAAGGCGTAGATGTAGCGCTCACGCCCGTAGCCGAAGGGGTGCTGCGGCGTCGCCTCGCGCTTCGCCTTCTTCCCTCCGAGGAGGAGCAGCCCCTGGTTCCCGGAGTCCGCCAGCGAGTGGACGCTTTCCGCGAGCATCGACGAGGATCCGCTGAAGAGGAATGCCACGAATTTGGCTACAGCGATGGCGAGGTTGGCGGCGAGTGCCGCCACGATCGCCTTGGTACCGCCCGACGCGCTCATGGATGCGGGGTGTCCTTCCTAGCCACTGACTACCGGCCGCACATTGTTGCAGCCGGCGGGACGGACGCTGCGTCAGACCACCACGGTGGCACGGAAGACAGTACCGGTCCCGGACAGTTCGGCCTTTTCGCCCGCCGGCACGAACACCGACTCGCCCGGGGCCAGGGTCAGTTCGCCCGCCATCGGGGATCCGGCGGTGCACAGCAGGATCTGCGGGGCGCCGTCCGGGAGGGTCTGCGGGGCGCCGCCGGGGGCCAGGTCGAAGCGGGAGAGCCGGAATTCGTCGATGGGGGTCTCGTAGACCTCCTCGCCGTCGCCCTCGGGGCGCAGCAGGCCGGGCTCGCTGGGCTCGAAGATGACGACCTTGAGCAGCTCCGGGACGTCGACGTGCTTGGGGGTGAGCCCGCAGCGCAGCACGTTGTCGGAGTTGGCCATCAGCTCGACGCCGAGTCCGTCGAGGTAGGCGTGCGGGATGCCGGCGCCGAGGAACATGGCTTCGCCGGGCTGGAGTCGGACGTGGTGGAGCAGCATGGCGGCGATCACGCCGGGGTCGCCCGGGTAGTCGTGCACGAGCCCCGCGTACGGCGCGTACGGGCCGCCGAGCCGTTCGGCGGCGGCCGCGGCCTCGGTGACCGTACGGGCCATCTCGGCGCGCTCGGCGGTCAGTACGGCGGTGAGCACCTCGCGCAGCGCCGCCTCCTCGGGGTGGGCGCGCAGCAGGTCGGCGTACGGCTTGAGGGAGTCGACGCCGAGGCCTTCGAGCAGCACGGCGGCCTCCAGCGGCGGGCGGAAGCCGCACAGGCCGTCGAAGGGGGTGAGCGCGCAGACCAGTTCGGGCTTGTGGTTGGCGTCCTTGTAGTTGCGGTGGCCCGCGTCGATCGGGACGCCGCGGCTCTCCTCGTCGGCGAAGCCCGCCCGGGCCTGGGCGAGGTCGGGGTGGACCTGGAGGGAGAGCGGGGCTCCGGCGGCGAGGATCTTGAGGAGGAAGGGCAGCCTGGGGCCGAACTTGGCGACGGCGGCCGCTCCGAGCTCGCCCTCGGGGTCGGCCGCGATGACGTCCGCGAGGGTGCTCGTCCCGGCGCCGCGGTCGAGGCGGGACGGCGCCCCGGGGTGGGCGCCCAACCACATCTCGGCCTGGGGCTCACCGGTCGGCTCGACTCCCAGGAGGGCCGGGATCGCGGTGGTGGAGCCCCAGGCGTAGGGGCGGATCGTGTTCGTCAGGCGGTCCATCGTCGTCTTTCTGGATCTGGAACTGGAGCGGGGCGGCCCGGGTGTGCCTCAGCCGTGTCCCCTGGAAGCCAGCGCCAGGTAGGCGGTGGCGAAGTCGGTGACGGCGAGGAGTTCGGCGAGCTGTTCGAGCTCCGTGCCCTCCTCGGGTTCGAGCTCGCTGATGGCCGTGTCGTGGCTGAGGGCGAGTTCGCGGGCGGCGGGGGCGGCCGTCAGACCGCCGGCCGGCCGGTCGCGCAGCAGGACGACGCGGGCGCGCAGGGCCTGGGGTTCCTCGACCCGGTCGCGGAAGAAGTCCTCGGGGTCGGCTCCGGCGGCGAAGGACCCGGCCAGCAGGACCCCGTGGGCGGGCAGCGCCTCGGGGAGCTCGGCGGCGAGCGCGGGGCGGCCGGCGAGCTCGGCGAGGGTGGCGGCGAAGCGGCGGCCGGCCGGGCCGGCGGCGGCGCCCTCGCTCCAGATGAGCGGGAGGGAGTCGGCGAGCTCGGAGGCGAGGGTCTTGGCCGGGTTGGAGTAGGTGGCGATGGCGGGGCCGCAGCGCTCGGCGGTGCGGTCGAGCCGGTCGGCGACGAGCTGCAGGGTGCCGGGGGCCGCCGTGATCAGGCCCACCTTGTCGAGGAGGACCAGCAGCGGGGTCAGCAGTGCCCACAGGGCGCCGGGGCCGGCCGCCGCGGACTCGTCGTACTCCTGGTACGGGGCCCTGGCCATCGGTACGAGGAGGCCGTGCGCGCCGTCCACCGCCTCGCTCAGGGGCGAGCGTTCGGGCGCGACGGCGACGACGGTGCAGCCGCGCCGGTAGGCCTGCTCGGCGAGGACGGCGAGGCCGGGCTCGGTGCCGTCGGTGGTGGCGATGAGCAGCAGGTCGACGGGGCCGGCCCAGCCGGGCACCGCCCAGCGCAGTGCGCCGGGGGCGTGTGCGACCCCGGTGGGGTGCAGCCGGGTGACCGGGGCGGAGGCTCCGGCGAGGGCGCCCAGCAGGTCGGCGACGCCGGTGGCGGCGGTGCCGGGGCCGGCGATGAGCACGGCGCGGGGGCGGCCGTCGGGGCGCAGGTCCCCGAGGCCGGCCTCTGCGGCGTGCCGGACGGCGGTGCGGACCCGGGCGCCGGCCTCGGCGGCGCCGCGGAGCAGGCCGCGGCGGTCGGCGCGGGCCAGGTCCTCCGGTGCGTCGAGGAGCGACTCGTCGAGCATGGCGGCCTCCGGCGGTGTTGACGGCGTGGGCGGTCTGCGCGGGTGGGGCGGGCTACGCGGGGCGGCGCGCCTCGTCCACGAGGAGGACCGGGATGCCGTCGCGTACCGGGTAGGCGAGACCGCAGTCCGCGGTGCCGGTGCAGATCAGCTCGGGTGCCGTCTCGTCGGCCGACTTGTCCTCGAGGGGCGAGTGGCAGGCGGGGCAGGCGAGGATCTCCAGGAGGCCGGCTTCGAGCGGCATGGGGCGGGTTCCCTTCGGGGATGTGGATCGGGCGAGGTCAGCGTACCGCCGAGTCACCTTCGGTGCCGCGTCGCTGCGCTGAGCTGTGCTACGGGGATCCCGGCCGGACCGGACCGCGGGGCACCGCCCGGACCCCGCGCCTCGAACGGCGGCGGGGCTGAAATGGCCCGGCGGGGCCGGGATGGTGCAGCCCCGCCGGGGTTTGGGTCAGGCGCGGACGAGGGCGAGGACCTCGTCGCGGACCTTGGTGAGGGTGGCCTGGTCGCGGGCTTCCACGTTGAGGCGCAGGAGCGGCTCGGTGTTGGAGGGGCGCAGGTTGAACCACCAGTCGGCGGTGGTGACCGTCAGGCCGTCCAGTTCGTCGATGGTGACGCCGTCCTGGGAGCCGTAGGTCTCCTTGACCAGGGCGGTGCGGCCGGCCTGGTCGGCGACGGTGGAGTTGATCTCGCCCGAGCCGACGTAGCGGTCGTAGGAGGAGACCAGGTCGGACAGGGTGCCGTCCTGGCCGCCGAGGGCCGCCAGGACGTGGAGCGCGGCGAGCATGCCGGTGTCCGCGTTCCAGAAGTCCTTGAAGTAGTAGTGCGCGGAGTGCTCGCCGCCGAAGATGGCACCTGACTTGGCCATCTCCTCCTTGATGAAGGAGTGGCCGACGCGGGTGCGGACGGGGGTGCCGCCGTTCTCCTTGACGACCTCCGGGACGGACCAGGAGGTGATCAGGTTGTGGATCACGGTGCCGCTGCCGCCGTTGCGGGCCAGCTCGCGGGCCGCGACCAGGGCGGTGATGGCGGACGGGGAGACGCCCTCGCCGCGCTCGTCGACGACGAAGCAGCGGTCGGCGTCGCCGTCGAAGGCGAGGCCGAGGTCGGCGCCCTCGGCGATCACGCGGGCCTGGAGGTCGACGATGTTCTTCGGGTCGAGCGGGTTGGCCTCGTGGTTCGGGAAGGTCCCGTCCAGCTCGAAGTACATGGGTACGAGGTCCAGCGGGAGGCCCTCGAAGACGGTGGGGACGGTGTGACCGCCCATGCCGTTGCCCGCGTCGACGACGACCTTCAGCGGGCGGATGGCGGTGAGGTCCACCAGGCCCTTGAGGTGCGCGGCGTAACCGGCGAGGCTGTCCAGCTCGGTGATGGTGCCCGGGACGGTGCCGGCGGGGATCGCCGGGGCGCCCTCGTCGGTCCACTTCTCGGCGAGCTCGCGGACGGTGGACAGGCCGGTGTCCTGGCCGACCGGGGCGGCGCCCGCGCGGCAGAGCTTGATGCCGTTGTACTGGGCCGGGTTGTGCGAGGCCGTGAACATCGCGCCGGGCAGGTCCAGCTTGCCGGAGGCGTAGTACAGCTGGTCGGTGGAGCACAGCCCGATCAGGGTGACGTCGACGCCGCGGGCGGCCGCGCCGCGGGCGAAGGCGCCGGACAGGCCGGGCGAGGAGGGGCGCATGTCGTGGCCGACGACGATGGCCGTGGCTCCGGTGACCTCGACGAAAGCGGCACCGAACAGCTCGGCCAGGGGCTCGTCCCACTCGTCCGGTACGACGCCTCGTACGTCGTATGCCTTGACGATGTTCGAAAGATCTGCGGCCACTGCCTGCCCTCCTGAAGGTCCTGTGCGGTGGAGCAAACCTACCTCGTGTGGAAAGCGGCCCTTCAGACGATCCGGGTGTCAGGAGTCGGGCGAACGCAGGACACGCAGGTGTCCTCGACGTGTCTCGCCGGTGGCCTGGGTGCCCGGGCGGCGGCCGCCGCCGGCCTCGGCCGCGCGCTCCGGCGGACGGGCCGCCTCGCGCACGGCGTTGGCCAGGGCTTCGAGGTCGTCGCCGGTGGGGCGGGACGGCGCGGAGCCGTCGGAGAGGCGTACGACGTCCCAGCCGCGCGGGGCCGTCAGGCGCTCCGAGTGCTCGGCGCACAGGTCATAGCAGTGGGGTTCGGCGTAGGTGGCGAGCGGGCCGAGAACTGCGGTCGAATCGGCGTAGACGTACGTCAGTGTCGCGACGGCAGGGCGGCCGCACGCGGTGCGCGAACAGCGACGTACAAGGCTCACGACGTTGGACGGTACCGCACTCTTGACCGGGCCGCGACGACACTACCGCCGGTCACTCCCCCGTGTCGTCGTGCCGTCGGGGTGCGGGCCGTGCCCGGTCCGGTGCGGGGAGTCCGGAACGCGGCCCAACCTTGGCCGAATCGTTCCGCGTACGACATCGGACCGTGGCCGGGGCGAAGGCCGGATCGGGGGCGGGGGCGCGGGCTACGCTGCGGGGGTGACGGACAGCCCTCTGCCCCCTCCCCTCCCGGCCGACTCCGCCGCCGGGCCTCCCGCCGAGCCGCGGGTGCGCCGGCGTGACCGGCACGGGCGCGGGATGCGCGGGCCGGTGGCCCCGCCGCAGGTGCCGCTGTCGGCGAGCCGGGCGGAGCTCTTCGGCGACCTCGTACGGGATTCCGTGGAGCGTCTGGAGCGGCGCTGGCCGCAGCTGGCCGAGGTGGAGTTCCTGGTCGGGGACGTGCCGGGCCCGCCGGGCGGTCCGGACGCCGGCTGGAACGACGAGGCGGTGCCGCTGGGCGGGCTGTCGGAGCCTGTGGACGGGCGGCCGGCCCGGATCGTGGTGTTCCGCCGGCCCGTGGAGATCCGTGCGAAGTCGCGGGACGACAGGGCGCTGCTGATCCACGAGATCGTGGTGGAGCAGGTGGCGGAGCTGCTGGGGCTGTCCCCGGAGACGGTGGACCCGCGCTACGGGCAGGACTGACGCGCCCTGCCCGTACCCGCGCTGCCCGTACCCGCGCTGCTAGTCCGTCAGGACCGAGAGGTCCTGGCTCGCCTTGGGGACCGAGACCGTCGAGTGGTCGTCCGACAGGGTCTGCACGGTGAACATCGGGATGCCGTCGCGCGGGATGGTCAGCGTGCGGGACGCGTGGACGGGTCCGCCGGAGAGGGTCTCCACCGTGAGGGCGTACGCGCCCTTCCCGCCGGCCGGGGCCACGGCCACCGTCTGGGTGGTGCCCGCCTTGACCGTGACCTCCTGGGAGGCCGCTTCGCCGCCCTCGGTGCCGGGTGAGGCCGTCACCTTGACCTTCGCGTCGGCGCCCGCCGCCGTCAGGGACAGCACCGTCGCGTTCTCCTCGGTCCGGTTGTCGGCGACGGTGGCCCGGGGGCCGACCGGGGCGGCGGCCTGGACGAAGCCGAGCTCCTGCTTGGCGCCGCTGCCGCGGACCACCCGTACCGCCGCGACCACCGGGATCGCCTGCTTGCCGTCGGCGGGGGCCAGCACCAGCGAGCCGGGCTCGCCGCGGGTGACGTCCTTGAGGTCGACGCCGGCGGTCATGCCGGCCTTGACGTGCAGCTGTTCGTTGTCCGCCGGGCTGATGGAACCGTTCGGGCCGGCGAGGCGGATCTTGAGGTCCGCGTCCTCGCCGCCGGGCGCGAAGGCGACCAGCCGTACGGAGGTGGCGTCCGCGGGGATCCCGGGCAGCACCAGCGAGCCCGCCGGGTCCACGGAGGCGGGCAGCCAGTCCGAGCCGACCCCTTCCTCGGCGGCCTGCGCGGTGGCGCCGACCCGGCCCGCGCGGGTGGTGACGTGGGCGGTGACGTCCGGGATCTGGGCGCCGGGGGCGAGGGAGGACAGGGAGATGGCCTTGGTGGACTTCGGGTCGATGCGGATGTTCTCGCTGGTGCCCTGGTCGGGCTTGAGCACCCCGTCCGGGCCGAACAGCTTGACGTCCACGACGGCCGCGGTGTCGTCGGGGTTGGTGAGGTGGACGTAGTCCTCGCGGCCCTTGGCGGTGCTCACCCCGGGGAACCAGAAGTCGGTGCCGGGCGCGGTGCAACTCACGCCGAGCACGCCGCGCGCGCGGCCGACCGAGACCACCGTGGTCTGCTGCGCGGTCCAGCCCGGGGCGAGGGAGCCGTCGGCGGTGCCGGTCAGCGCGGGCGCCCCGGCGCCGGACGCCTTGGCGCCGACGGGCTTGCCGGGCTCCTTGAGCTCCAGCACCTGCTTGGCGTCCTTGGTCGCGCCCAGCAGCCGGGCCGAGCCCTTGCCGCCGGCGGCGGCCGCGCCCGGGGTGATCGCCGTGTACTGGGTGTCGGCGATGTCGGAGGAGCTGGGCGCCGGGCACACCAGCAGCGACCGCTCCACCGGCATCCGGGCGGCCGCGGCCGACGCCTTGCCCTCAGTGGCGGCGGAGGCGTCGTCGGCGGGCGCGGTGAGGGAGGCGACGGCGGTGACGGCGGCGAGCGCCGCCGCCACGGCCGCGAGCGTCAGGGGTGCGCGCTTCACTGCTGGGGGCTCCCGTCCGGACGCGGGTCGTGCTGTCCGTAGGTGTCGTACGGGTCGTACGGGTGGGGGTACTGCTGCTGGTACGGCTGCTCGTACTGCTGCGGCTCGAACTGCTGGTCCTGGTAGGGCTGGTCCGGGTACGGCTGCTCGCCGTACGGCTGGTCCGGCGCGGGGTACTGCTCGTACTCCGGGGCCGGGGGCGCGTACGGCGGCTGCTGGGGTTGCTGGGGCTCCTGCTGCTCGTACGCGTGGCCGTCCTGGTCGCCGTACGCCTGGTACGCGTACGCGTCCTCCCCGTACGCCGGCTGCGCCGGGATGTCCGCGTACGGGTCGGCGGCGACCGCGGCGGCGGTCTCGGCGGCGGCCGTCTCCGAGGCGGTGGCGGCCTCGGCCTCCGCGCGCAGCCGACGGGCGCGGCGGCCCTCGCCGGCCTCGCCCGGGCCGGGCTGGGCCGGGATGGCGACCTCGTCCTCGGGCAGGTCGTCGTCGAGGCGGGCGCGGCGGCCGGGCAGGGCCATCACGAGCAGGACGAGCGCGAGCAGGCCCTGCGCCCAGTGCCAGGCGGTCCGGGTGAAGGCGTCCTCGTGGACGAGGTCGAGGCGGCCGCCGGCGGCGGGGAGCTCGAAGGCCTGCGCCCATCCGTCGACGGTCTTGGCCCTGAGCGGCTTGCCGTCGAGGGTGGCCTGCCAGCCGGGGGCGGCCCGGTCGGCGATGCGCAGGACGCGGCCCGCCTCGCCGGCCTGGATCTTGGTGTGGACCTCGACGAGGCCGGAGGCGACCGGGATCGGAGCCTCGCCGGGCTTGCCGGAGACGATCACGGCGCGCGCGACCTGGCGGTCCACCCGCCACAGGGCGCTGCCGTCGATCTGGCTGAGGCGGCTGAGGCCGGGGGTGGCGTCGAGGACCTTGCGCATCTGCTGCGGGGCGCCGTCGCGGACCAGGATGTAGCGGATGGCGAAGCCGCCGAGCTGGTCGGTCTGGTCGGCGCCGGAGCCGGCGACGAGGCTGGAGACGACCTTGTCGAGGCGGGGGTCGCTGCCGGCCTGGGCCGCGAGTTCGGCGTCGCCGAGGTGGCCGCCGGAGCCGCGGACCAGGGTGTAGGAGAGCGCGGCGGGCGAGGTGGCGCCGAGGACGAGGGTGCGGGCCTGGTCACGGGTGCCGCTCTCCTCGGCGACGAAGGCCGGGACCTGGACGGGGTCGCGCCGCTGGAGCGGGCCGTCGGCGCCGCTCAGCATCCAGCCGGCCGCACCGAGCAGCGGGCCGACGGCGGCGGCGAGCGCGATGAGCGCGGCGAGCGGCTGGCGCCAGCCGAAGCTGCTGGCGGCGACGCGTTCCCTGGCGCCGTCGGCGCCGAGCACGGCGGCGGCCAGGAGGGCGAGCCCGTACACGAGGGTGGCGGGACCGGCCCAGGCGCTGCGGTTGAGGAGGACGGCGAGGACCAGCGCGGCCAGGGCGGTGGCCCAGGCGGTGCGGATGGCGAACTGCCGCTCGGAGCGCACCAGCGCGGCCAGCGCGGCGAGGACGATGCCGATCAGCACCAGTCCGCCGGCGGTCTTGGGTCCGCCGGGGCTGATGCCGAGGAGGTCGAGGGCGCTCGCGGAGCCGGTTCCGTAGGACAGTCCGGCCTCGTGCAGGAAGCGGGCCGGGTGGGTGAGCAGGTTCAGCGACCACGGGGCGAGGACGAGGACCGGGACGGCGAGGGTGGCCAGGAGCCGCGGTCCGTACGCCTTCCACTGCGCGCGGCGCATCACGAGCGCGGCGGTCCCCAGCACCGCGGCGAGCGGCCACACGACGGGGGTGAAGGCGGTGGCCAGCGTCAGCAGGAGGGTGTAGGTCCAGGTCGCTCGCCAGCTGCCGGTGCCCTCGGAGCCCGCCAGCCCGAAGGCCGCGACGGCGGAGCGCGCGATGAGCGGGAGCAGGACCGCGAGGACGGCGGTGCCGAGGCGGCCGCCGGCGAGGGCTCCGGTGACGGCGGGGAGGAAGGCGTAGGCGATGGCGGCCCAGCCGCGCAGCAGCCGGGACTCGACGAGCGGCCGGGAGGCGAAGTAGGCGGCGAGTCCGGCGAGCGGCACCGAGCAGACGAGCAGCAGGGTCAGGGCGGTGGCCGTGGAGCCGAACATCAGGGTGGAGATCGCGCCGAGGACGGCGAGGTAGGGGGGCGCGCCGGTGGTGGAGCCGGTACCGACGGGCTGCCAGTCGCCGGTGTAGCGGCGCCAGAGGTCGAGTCCGCTGTCGGGGGCGGGCAGCAGGGCGCCGCCCATGAGGGAGCCGCCGCCGAGCAGGGAACGGCAGGCGACCAGGGAGACGAGCAGGAGGAGCGCGAAGAGGACGGGCGCGGGCTTGCGCGCGATCCGCTTGAGGCGCGCGAACTGTTCGATCTCCAGGTAGTCGGCGTCGTCTCCGCCGGGCCCGGACTCGACGACTCCGCCGTGGCGTCCCGCGGCGGCGGCCTCGGTGTCGCGGTCGCCGCCGAAGTAGCCGGCGAGCTGTTCGGCGTTGGCGCGCAGGGTGGCGCCGGGCGGCGGGAAGAGCGGCCGCAGTTCCTTGGCGGGGACCTCGGGGCGGCGGCGCGCCTTGCGGGCGGCCAGGATGCGGCCGGGTCTCAGCAGGGTGGCGAGGAGTCCGGTGATCTCGTCGACGGCCTGGCCGGGGGCCTTGCCGACGAGGTAGGCGAGGGTGCGCAGCACGGTGCCGACGAGGACGCGCAGCAGGACGTACGGGAGCGCGCGGCCGGAGCTGTTGGCGAGCATCGTGTAGACGGCGCCGGCCTTGTCCACGCGGTGCGGGCTGGCGGTGGTGCGGCCGGCGCAGTCGACGGTGCGGCGTTCGCGGGCGGAGGCCTCGGCGTGGCGCAGGACGGCGTCGGGGGCGATGAGGACGGTGTGGCCGGCGCTCTGGGCGCGCCAGCACAGGTCGACGTCGTCGCGCATGAGGGGCAGGCGGCGGTCGAAGCCGCCGAGCGCGTCGTACACGTCGCGGCGTACGAGCATGCCCGCGGTGGAGACGGACAGGACGGGGTGGACCTGGTCGTGCTGGCCCTGGTCCTGTTCGCGGCGGTCGAGTCCGGTCCAGCGGCGGCCGCTGCGGGCGATGGTGACGCCGACTTCGAGGAGTTGCTTCTTGTCGTACCAGCCGCGCAGCTTGGGGCCGATGACGGCGGCTTCGGGGTTGTCCTCGGCGACGCGCAGCAGTTCGGCGAGGGCGTCGGGCTCGGGGGCGCAGTCGTCGTGGAGCAGCCAGAGCCACTGGACGGGTTCGCCGTGGGGCAGTTCGGGGAGGTCGTAGTTGTCGTCGCGCCAGGTGCGGCTGACGGGGTCCCAGCCCGAGGGGCGCTTGAGGTACGGGAGGTCCTCGGGGGTGAGGGTGCCCGCCGTGCGGGCGGCCTCGTCGACGGCTGCGCCGAATCCGGTGCGGCGGGCGAGGTGCACGACCCGGTCGTCGCCGAGGGCCTCGGTGAGCAGGCGCGCGGAGTCGTCGGCGCTGCCGGTGTCGGCGGCGATGTGGCTCTGGGCGGGGCGTTCCTGGCCGAGGAGGCCGGCGAGCGTCCGGGGCAGCCAGCGGGAGCCGTCATGGGCGACGAGCACCGCGGTGACGACGTGCCGGGGGAACTCTGGTGTGGCGGCCGCCTGGTAGGAGGCCGACGACTGGCTGTGCAGGGACATCGCGGTACGGGCCCTCCGGCCGGGGATCCGGGGGTGGTGTGCCCTCGGAGGCTGCTGGACAGCGCCCCACACTAACGGCTGTAAACACAGCGGTCCGCCTCCAGCGGGGAAGGTGCAGGAGGCGGACCGTTTGCTCTGCTCGTCGCGATGCCCGTCTCGGCGTTCGCGGCGGTACGTGCGGTGGTACTTGTGCGGTGCTTGCGGTGGTACTTGTGGCGGTGCTGCGGTGGTGCGGCCGGGCTTTCGGCTATGCCGGGCGCGGCGTTCGATATGTCAGGGGATGTGCCGTGGGCGCCGGGCAGTGAGCGCCGGGGCAGCTTCAGACCGCAGCCTTCTTCAGCCGGCGGCGTTCTCGTTCGGACAGGCCGCCCCAGATGCCGAATCGCTCGTCGTTGGCGAGGGCGTACTCCAGGCATTCGGAGCGGACTTCACAGGCCAGGCAGACCTTCTTGGCCTCGCGGGTGGAGCCGCCCTTCTCGGGAAAGAAGGACTCGGGGTCGGTCTGGGCGCACAGTGCGCGCTCCTGCCATCCGAGCTCCTCGTCCGCCTCCTCGACCAGCAGTTCCTGAAACAGCTCGGTCATGTGCGCCCCTCGCTCTGTCTGTGCGTCCCCGTGGTGTTGCCGTTACTCATCGCTACGTAACGACACGAGTGAAATTACAAGTGGGGGGCTCCGGCGCAGTCAAGCCGAGATCTGCTATTGGGCCCCTTATTCACTCTGCGGAACCAAGGCTATGCAGAAAGTGTTCATATCGCCAAAAATCGTGACACATGCCACAGGCACCACAAGCGCCACTCCCTCACCGGCAGCCGACGCGTCACTCTGCGGTGGGGTTCCGATCCGGCCGAAGAAGCGGCGCGGATCACATTTCGGCCACGAAGTGACGGTGCTGCGCGGGTGTGAAGCGCCAGTTCCCGGGTTCGGATTGCACAAACCTTTCTCCGGACACCGTAACCGGATGAGGTGAAACTTTTGCACCAAACCGGACATTGAGTTGACAGTCCGACCCCCCACCGGGTCTCCTTGTTGCCATGTCAGTGACCGCAGCCACCTCCCGGACCCCCATTCGTGGGTTCCTGTGGGCTGCCCAGGTTCGCTGTTGCTGTTGCGGCTGTTGATGCCCTCGGAGCTCCGGCTCCGCTGAGCTCCGGCCCACCCCCACAGCAACCGCCGCACCACTGACATCCGTCGAGGACTCCCCCACGATGAACAGCACCCCCCTCACCGTCGAGAGCGACCTCCAGATCGCCGGCGACATCCTCTCCGTACAGCACCTCCTGCAGCCCGCCCGCGAACACCCGGCCACCGTCGCCGAGTTCGCGGGCCTCGCCCGCTCCATCGCCGAGAACCGCTCCGAGTGGGAGCACCTCGTCCAGTACGACGCCACCACCCGCTGGTACCACCGGCTGCGCACCGGCCCCGGCTACGAGGTCTGGCTGCTCAGCTGGGTCCCCGGCCAGGGCAGCGGCCTGCACGACCACGGCGCCTCCTCCGGTGTGCTGACCGTCCTGGAGGGCGAGCTCACCGAGAACACCCCGCACCCCGCCCGCGGACCGCTCACCCTGCGCGCCGGCTCCCAGCGCGTCTTCGCCCCCGGCTACGCCCACGAGGTCGTCAACGACACCCTCGACGGTGCGGTCAGCCTGCACGTGTACTTCCCCGGGCTGACCGAGATGCCGATGCACAACTGCTCCCCGGCCAGGCCCGAGGCCCTCTCCGTCTGACGGGGGACCGGCCTGACAGACTGCGCTGCATGCGCATTGTTGTTCTGGCCGGCGGCATCGGCGGCGCCCGTTTCCTGCGCGGCCTCAAGGTCGCGGTTCCCGACGCGGACATCACGGTCATCGGCAACACCGGTGACGACATTCACCTGTTCGGGCTGAAGGTGTGCCCCGATCTGGACACGGTGATGTACACCCTCGGCGGTGGCATCAACGAGGACCAGGGCTGGGGCCGCACCGACGAGTCCTTCACCGTCAAGGAGGAACTCGCGGCGTACGGGGTCGGACCCACCTGGTTCGGCCTCGGCGACCGCGACTTCGCCACCCACATCGTCCGTACGCAGATGATCGGCGCGGGCTATCCGCTCAGCGCCGTCACCGAGGCGCTCTGCGACCGCTGGCAGCCCGGGGTCCGGCTGCTGCCCATGTCCGACGACCGCGTCGAGACGCACGTCGCGATCACCGACGCCGAGACCGGCGAGCGCAGGGTCGTCCACTTCCAGGAATACTGGGTCCGGATGCGCGCCGCGGTGGACGCGGAGGCCGTCGTACCCGTCGGGGCCGAGCAGGCCAAGCCCGCGCCCGGCGTACTGGAGGCCATCGCGGCCGCCGACGTGATCCTCTTCCCGCCGTCCAACCCCGTCGTCTCGGTCGGGACCATCCTGGCCGTCCCCGGCATCCGGGAGGCCGTCGCCGCCGCCCAGGCGCCCGTCGTGGGCCTCTCCCCCATCGTCGGGGGCGCCCCCGTCCGCGGCATGGCCGACAAGGTGCTCGCCGCGGTGGGCGTCGAATCCACCGCCGCCGCGGTCGCCCTGCACTACGGCACCGGGCTGCTCGACGGCTGGCTGGTCGACACCGCCGACGCGCGATCCGTCGCCGAGGTGGAGGCGGCCGGGATCACCTGTCGGGCGGTGCCGCTGATGATGACCGACCTGGCCGCCACCGCCGCGATGGCCCGGGCCGCGCTGGAGCTCGCGGAGGCCTCCCGGTGACCACCCCGCACGCCTCTCGCGAGGACACTCCCTCGTACGAGGTCCGGGCCGTCGGCAAGATCCCCGAGGTCCGCCCCGGCGACGACCTGGCGCGCCTGATCGCGGCAGCGGAGCCCGGCCTGCGGGACGGGGACGTCCTGCTGGTCACGTCGAAGATCGTCTCGAAGGCGGAGGGCCGGATCGTCCGGGCCGACTCGCGCGAGGAGGCCATAGACGCGGAGACCGTACGGGTGGTCGCGCGGCGCGGGACCCTGCGCATCGTCGAGAACCGGCAGGGCCTGGTGATGGCCGCGGCCGGCGTGGACGCCTCGAACACCGCCCCCGGCACGGTGCTGCTGCTGCCCGAGGACCCGGACGCCTCGGCGCGGGCCATCCGGGCCGGGCTGCGGGACCTGCTGTCCGTGGACGTCGGGGTGGTGGTGACGGACACCTTCGGGCGGCCGTGGCGCACCGGGCTCACCGACGTCGCGATCGGCTCGGCCGGGGTACGGGTGCTGGACGACCTGCGCGGCGCCACGGACGCCCACGGCAACCCGCTGAGCGCGACCGTGGTGGCCACCGCGGACGAGCTGGCGGCCGCCGGGGACCTGGTCAAGGGCAAGGCCGCCGGGCTGCCGGTGGCGGTGGTGCGCGGGCTGGCCCACGTACTGGGTGAGGGGTCGACCGCGCGGGACCTGGTGCGCTCGCCCGCCGACGACATGTTCCGCCTGGGCACCTCGGAGGCGGTGCGGGAGGCCGTGACGCAGCGCCGTACGGTCCGGGCCTTCACCGCCGACCCGGTCGACCCGGGCGCGGTCCGCCGCGCGGTGGCGGCGGCCGTGACGGCCCCGGCCCCGCACCACACGACGCCGTGGCGGTTCGTCCTGCTGGAGTCGGCCGCGGCGCGGCTGGAGCTGCTGGACGCGATGCGGGACGCCTGGGTCGAGGACCTGCGGCGGGACGGCAAGTCGCCGGAGTCCATCGCGAAGCGGGTACGGCGCGGCGACGTACTGCGCGCCGCCCCGTACCTGGTGGTGCCGTGTCTGGTGACGGACGGCGCGCACGACTACGGGCACGCCCGCCGGGACGCGGCGGAGCGGGAGATGTTCGTGGTCGCGATGGGCGCGGGCGTGCAGAACTTCCTGGTCGCGCTGGCCGGGGAGCGGCTGGGGTCGGCGTGGGTGTCCTCGACGATGTTCTGCCGGGACGTCGTGCGCAAGGTGCTCGGGCTGCCGGACGACTGGGACCCGATGGGGGCGGTGGCCGTGGGTCACGCGGCCTCGGCGCCGGCGGAGCGGCCGGCGCGCTCGGCCGAGCAGTTCATCGAGGTGCGGTAGTCGCAGGCGCGGCGCTCACAGGCGCGGCGCTCACAGGCGCGGCGCTCACAGGCGCGGCGCTCACAGGCGCGGCGCTCAGAGCAGGCCGATGTCCCCGCGGGGCATCCGCGGGGCGCGGCGGGGCGGGGTGGCTCCGGCCAGCAGGATGAGGCGGGCGGCGCGGTGGCGCTGGCCGGCGTACGGGGCGAGGAGCTCCAGCATCGCGGCGTCGTCGGCGTCGCGGTCGCCGGCCAGCGCGTAGCCGACGATGCCCGGCAGGTGCAGGTCGCCGGTGGTGACGGCGTCGGGGGCGCCGTTGCTGCGCTGGAGGGTCTCGGCGGAGGTCCACGGGCCGATGCCGGGGACGGCCTCCAGGCGGCTGGTCGCCTCGGGGAGCTCCATGGCCGCGGCCTCCTCCAGGCGGTTCGCGACGCGGGCGGCCCGGACGATGGTGGCGGAGCGCTTGGCGTCGACGCCGGCCTTGTGCCAGTCCCAGGAGGGGATCAGCGCCCAGGTGCGGGCGTCCGGCATCACGTACAGGTCCTGCGGGGCCGGGCCCGGGCCCGGCGCGGGCTCGCCGTACTGGCGCACCAGGCGGCGCCAGGCACGGTAGGCCTCGTCGGCCGTGACCTTCTGCTCCAGCACGGTGGGGATCAGGGACTCCAGGACCAGGCCGGTACGGGTCAGCCGCAGGCCCGGGCGGCGGCGGTGGCTGGCGTGCAGGAGGCGGTGGCGCGGGACGAAGGCGGCGGGGTCGTCGGCCGCGCCGAGCAGGGCGGGCAGTCCGTCGAGGAGCCAGTCGGCGCCCGGCCCCCAGGCTTCGGCGTGCACGGTGGTCGCGCGGGCGGCGATGCGGATCGTGGCGGGGCCGGCGGGGGTCTGGGCGGCCCTCCAGACCGAGCCGTCGGGGGTGGTGCGGAAGGTGGGGTCGGCGGGGCCGCGTCTGAGGGGGCCGAGGGTGAGGCCGAGGTCCAGCGGGCCGTCGGGGGTCCACGTGCGGGACTTGGCGCCGGCGCCGGCCGCGTGGCCGCTGCCGCGGGGCACGGCGGTGCGGCCGCCGCGGGCGGCGGCGCGGGTGAGGGGGTCGAAACGGCCGGCCATGCCTTTGAGCGTAGCCCGCCGGGCGGGAACCTCCTGGGGCTCCGCCCCGGCCCCCGCGCCCCGCCGGCGATCGGGGCGCGGAGCCCCCCGTGGTGGCTCCAGGGCCGCTAGCGGCCCTGGAGCTTCGCCGACGAGTTGCGGGTCGGGGGGAGCAGGCTGTAGAGCCGCCTGCCCGGGCATTCCGTCGCGAAGCCGTCGCGGTGGCCCGAGATGACGTTCATCGACACGTTCTTGCCCTTGGGGTACCGGTTGCCGCCGCCCGACTTCAGGGTCGTCTTCGCCCGCGGGTCCGCCCCGAAGAGGCCCAGCTTCCACGCGGTCAGCCGTGCCACCGCGTCCACGGCCGCCGACGGCGGGGCGTTGGAGGTGAACGAGCCGATCACCGCGACGCCCATGCTGTCCGTGTTGAACCCCATGGTGTGCGCGCCCATCACCGGCCTGGCGACCCCGCCCGCGCGCCCCTCGTACACGGTGCCGCACTTGTCGACGGCGAAGTTGTAGCCGATGTCCCGCCACCCGCTGCTGATCACGTGGTAGCGGTAGAGGCTGCGCAGCACCGCCGGGGCGTCCTTGCAGGCGTAGTTGTTGCCGGAGGCGGTGTGGTGGACGAAGGCCGCCTTGACCGTGTTCGTGTAGACGAAGCCGTTCTCCCGCAGGTTCTCGTCCGCGCCCCACCCCTTGCGGGTGACGATGCGCGGGCGCGGCCCGATGTACGGGCGCGCGGCCGCTTCGAGCGTGTCGTCGGCGAGCACGGCGTCGGCGGTGGAGTCGGCCTTGTCGAGCGCGGGGATCTCTTTCGCGCCGAGCGGGGCCATCGGGACGTTGGCGGCGGAGGACTCCGCCATTGCCATCGTCATGCCGGGCGGCAGCCCGATCTCGCCCTTGTCGTCGCCCGTCGGCGCGCCGTTCTTGCCGTCGGGCGCCGTCGGCTGCCCGCTCGTCGCGCCGGGGTCGACGAGCTCGATGCGCATGCCCGACGGCAGGCGCGCGGCGGCCGGGTTGCTTCCGGGTTCCGCCCGGACGCGGACCTCGATGCCGTCGGACTCGCCCACCCACAGCGGGGCGGTGCTGCCGCGGACCTTGCCGGAGCCGCCTTCCGGTGTGCCGGGGTCGGCGGCGTGCTCGCTGTTGTGGGTCTCGACGTCCTGCCAGTCGGACCAGGTCGCGGTCCGTGCGGAGCGGGTACGGACCTGGACCCGGCCGAACAGCTCGGTGCCGGCGTCGTCCCAGACGACACCGATCAGCGAGAACGTCTTGACCTCGCGGGCGGTCAGGCCCTGCGCCTCGGGCAGGCGGGGCGAGGTGCTCATGCCGGGGACGCCGGGGGACCGCTCCGCGGCCGGTCCCAGCGGGGCGAGCGGCAGTGACTGGGTGGACCCGGGGACCACGGGGGCGACCGCCGCCGTGGCGGGGGTGGCAAGGGCCGGAGTGGGGAGCACGAGCGGCAGGGCCAGTGCGGCTGCCGTCGCGACGCCGATCGAGGAAGCAAGGAATCCACGCATGGAAAAGATGCTGAACACTCCCGGCGGCGGGCGCCATCCGAGAACTGACACACCGTCTGACCGGGCCGCCGTACGCCTACCCCGTACGGGGGACCGTGCTGCCGCCGTACGAGGGAGGGGCCCGCGTAGGCTCGGGTCCGTGAACGCCACTGACCGCACCCCTGCCGACCTGCTGCGATCCGCGCTCGCCGCCGATCCGGGCCGCCCCCTGGTCACCTTCTACGACGACGCCACGGGCGAGCGCGTCGAATTGTCCGTCGCCACCTTCGCCAATTGGGTGGCCAAGACCGCCAATCTGCTCCAGGGCGACCTGGGCGCCGAGCCGGGCGACCGGCTCGCGCTGCTGCTCCCCGCGCACTGGCAGAGCGCCGTGTGGCTGCTCGCCTGCGCCTCGGTCGGGGTGGTGGCCGAGGTGGGCGGGGATCCGGCCGACGCCGACCTCGTCGTGACCGGCCCCGACACCCTGGAGGAGGCCGCCGCGTGCACGGGCGAGCGGGTCGCGCTCGCGCTGCGGCCGCTGGGCGGGCGGTTCCCGCAGCCGCCCGCCGGGTTCGCGGACTACGCGGTGGAGGTGCCGGGGCAGGGTGACCGGTTCGCGCCCTTCGCGCCGGTCGACGCCGACGGGCCGGGGCTGGTGGTCCGGGGCGAGGAGCTCTCGTACGCACGGATCTGCGAGCGGGCCCGCGAGGACGCGGCGGAGCTCGGCCTCGGGGAGGGTTCGCGGGTGCTGTCCGGGCTCGGCTACGACACCTGGGAGGGGCTCTCGGCCGGGCTGTTCGCCGCGCTGGCCACGGGCGGCTCGGTGGTCCTGTGCCGCAACCCGGACGGGCTGTCGGCGGACGGTCTGGCGCACCGGATCGAGAGCGAGCGCGTCACCCACACCGCCCGCTAGTGCCCTGACCGTGGAGTGGTCGGTCACCCGCTCCGCCCAACAGCGACAACGGGCGATTTGTCACCCACACGGCCCTTTACAAGGCCCTGCCCCCGGGCCGCCCCGGCCGCCCGGGGGCAGGATCGGCAGGAGCCGTACCCACCCGTACGGCTGTCGCGCCACGGCGGTGAGGTGAGGGGACGGTACGCGAGTGAGGGACAGCGCGGGCATACCGGGCGGCACCGAAGCTGCCGGAGGCACTCCCGAGCCTCCGCGCAGCCGTCGGCGCCGGCTGCTGCGCTGGATCGCCCTCGGGCTGGCCCTGCTGGTCCTCGCCGGGGCGGCCGCCGGATGGTGGCTCTACACCAAGCTCGACGGGAACATCACCGAGGACACCTCGGCCGCCGCCGAGCTGCGGCGCTACGAGCGGGACCGCCCGATGCACCTCGCGGGCGGCGCGCAGAACATCCTGCTGATCGGCTCCGACACGCGCTCCGGCCGGGAGAACGCCCGCTACGGGCAGGACCGGGGCACCCAGCGCTCGGACACCACGATCCTGCTGCACCTGCCGGCGGACCGCAGGAGCGCGACGGCCGTGTCCATACCCCGGGACCTGATGGCGGAGATACCGAGCTGCCTGGGGGCGGAAGGACAGCGCACGGTGGAGCGGACGGCGCAGTTCAACTGGGCGTTCCAGTGGGGCGGGGCCGCCTGCACGATCCGTACGGTGGAGAAGCTGACCGGGATCCGGGTCGACCACCACATGGTGCTGGACTTCGGCGGGTTCAAGAAGATGGTCGACGCCGTCGGCGGGGTCGAGATCTGCCTCAAGCAGCCGGTGGACGACTCGGAGGCCAAGCTGAAGCTGCCGGCCGGCCGCCAGACGCTCCAGGGCGAACAGGCGCTCGGCTTCGTCCGGGCCCGCTACAGCCTGGGCAACGGCAGCGACACGGAGCGGATGGAGCGCCAGCAGCAGTTCCTCGGCTCGCTCGTCCAGAAGGTGCAGAGCAACGGGGTGCTGCTGAACCCGGCGCGGCTCTATCCGCTGCTGGACGCGGCGACCTCCTCGGTGACCACGGACCCGGGACTGGCCTCGCTGCGCGGCCTGTACGAACTCGTACGGGGCGTAAGGGACATACCGACCGACCAGGTCAAGTTCCTGACGGTGCCGCGCCGCCCGTACTCCGGCGACCCGAACCGCGACGAGCTGCTGGAGCCGGACGCGACCCGGCTGTTCGGCCAACTGCGCGCCGACATGCCGCTGACGGTGACCCCGCCCGAGCCCGAGCCCCAGCCGCAGCCCCAGCCCCAGCCCACGACCGAGGTCACGGCGGGCGGGGACGAAAGCGGCGGCCCGTCCGCCCCCGCCACCCCCACACCCACACCCACGCCCACCCCCACCCCGGTCCCCACCTTCCCGGGCACCACGGCCGCGACTGCCGACTGCCGGTAAAGCAATCCCAAAAGCCGGACACCGAACCGAGCTGCTTGAGGCGATTGGCCCGTTATAAGGGGAGTGGAATTTGTCACCAGCATGGTTTGCGGCTGACCTGGCCGGATAAGGTGAGCGATCCGGTGCACCGGACAGCAAAGAGGCCGTGCACCAGTAGCCGGATCGTTGACCGCGCGCCTGGGGGAGGCGCGTCGCGAAGCACCGACGGAGGATTCGAGCAACCGTGGATGCGCAAAGCCGTGGACGGGCCGACGAGATCGACCCCGCAGACCAGTGGGTGCTCAATCCCCGCACCGGCAACTACGAACTGCGACTGGACAGCTCCGCTGGGCAAGCACCGACGTCCGGCGCCACCCCCCGCAGAGCCCCTTCGCCCCAGGCCCCGCGCCAGGTCGCGCGCCGTGGTTCCCCGCCGCCGGCGCCCACGGCGCCGTCCCCCGCGGTCCCCGGGCCGCGGCGCGGTGACGGGCCGCCCGATGGCGGTCGGCGCGGCGGGCGCCCGCCCAAGGGCGGTGGCGGCGGGCGGAAGAAGGCGCTGGTCATCACCGGTGGCACGCTGGCGTTCCTGCTGGTCGGCGGCTCGGTCGCGGCGTACCTCTACTACGAGCACCTCAACGGCAACCTGAACGTCACCGACGTCGGCGACGCGGGCACGAGCGGCGGCTTCAAGAAGGACCAGGCGATCAACATCCTGGTCATCGGCACCGACAAGCGCAGCGGCGAGGGCAACGAGGGCTACGGGGACGCCGGCAGCGTCGGGCACGCCGACACCACGATCCTCTTCCACGTCGCCAAGGACCGCTCCAACGCGACCGCGCTGTCCATCCCCCGCGACCTGATCACCAACGTCCCGGCCTGCCCGACGAAGCAGCCGGACGGTACGACGAAGAACGTTCCCGCCGAGCACGGCGTGCGCTTCAACACCAGCCTCGGCCAGGGGGGCCGGGACCCGGGCTGCACCATGCGTACGGTCAAGGAGCTCACCGGGATCCAGGTCGACCACTTCATGATGGCCGACTTCAACGCGGTGAAGAACCTGAGCACGGCGGTCGGCGGTGTGCCCGTCTGTGTGGAGAAGGCCGTCGACGACAGGGACTCCCAGCTGAAGCTGACGGCGGGCGAGCACCGGCTGGAGGGCGAGCAGGCGCTGGCCTTCGTACGGACCCGGCACGCCTTCGGCAACGAGAGCGACCTCGACCGCATCAAGACCCAGCAGCAGTTCCTCGGCTCGATGATGCGCGAGATGAAGTCGAAGCAGACGCTGACCAGTCCGAAGAAGTTCTTCTCCCTCGCGGAAGCGGCCACCAAATCGCTGAGCGTGGACACCGGCATAGGGTCGATCGACAAACTCACGGATCTCGCCGGCGAGTTGAAGGACATCGACCTCAAGAACATCACCTTCACCACACTTCCCGTTCTCGACAATCCGGCGGAGAAGGTCAAGGCCACCGTCGTGGTCAATGCGGCGCAGGCGGATCCGCTGCTCCAAATGATCCGCGGGGACGTCTCGCTGACGGAAGTCGAGCAGAAGGAGCAGGCCGCCAAGGACGCGGCCGACGCGGACTCGAAGAGCAAGCAGGATGCCCTGATGCAGGGCAACCGCGCGCCCGCCAAGGACGTACGGGTGGACATCTACAACGGCGGCGGCCCGGCGGGCTCCGCCTCCGGCACCCTGACCTGGCTGCAGAACACCAAGGGCGTGCCGAAGGCCAGCAACCTGGGCAACGCCCGGGCCAAGGTCGACACCACGCAGCTGGAGTACGCGCCCAACCAGGCGGACCAGGCCAGGGCGCTGGCGGACATGATGGGGCTGCCGGCCTCGGCGCTGAAGATGGGCACGTCGGACGCCGCCCCGAAGACCCCGATGAAGCTGACGCTCGGCGGCGACTTCAAGGGGGCCGGGGTGTCCCAGACCGCTCCGCAGCAGGCGCCGGAGGGCGTCCAGCGGGTCGAGGCGGACAAGGCGATCTGCGCCAAGTGACCGGCCGGGGGGACCGGCCTGCGACCATGATCGCCAAGCGGGGCCGGCACGGGCCGGCCCGTCAGACCACCGACACACAGGGAATTCAAGGGGGGTACGCGTGAGGCACAGCAGCGTGCGAGGGGAGGGGGCGCCCGCCCAGGGCGCCGACGGCATATCCGGCGGCGGCCCGGACAGCTCCGGCACCGTGCCCCCACCGCGGAGCGGCTCCGGGCACGGGCGCCGGGGCGGCGGTGGACGCCGGGGTGGCGGCAGCGGTGGCGGCCGTCCGACCCGCCGGGGCAGACGGCGCGTGCTGCGCTGGGTCGCCTCGGTGCTGGCGTTCCTCATACTCGGGACGGCGGCGGCCGGTTACCTCTACTACCGCCACCTCAACGCGAACATACGCAGCGGCCAGCGCCTGAGCGGCGACAGCGGGGTCGCCAGGAGCGAGGCCGACGCCGCGGGCCGGCGTCCGATCAACATCCTGATGCTCGGCTCCGACATCCGCGACGAGGCGAACGCGAAACTCGGCGGGGGCTGGGACAACATCGGCGGACCCGCGCGGGCCGACGTGCAGATGCTGATCCACATCTCCGCCGACCGGAAGAACGCCTCGGTCACCTCCGTTCCGCGCGACACCGTCGTGGACATCCCGGAGTGCACCGATCCCAAGACGGGCGAGAAGTTCAAAGCCACCAGGACGATGATCAACGAGAGCCTCGCGAGCGGGGGTCCCGGCTGCACCCTGGCCACCTGGGAGAAGCTGACCAACGTCTACATCGACCACTGGATGATGATCGACTTCACCGGTGTCGTGAGCATGGCCGACGCCATCGGCGGCGTCGACGTCTGCGTCAACCAGAACGTCTTCGACCAATCGGAGCCGGGGTCGGGAACGGGCGGTTCCGGCCTCAAGCTGAAGGCGGGCACCACCAGGGTCCAGGGCGAGCAGGCGCTCCAGTGGCTGCGCACCCGGCACGCCTTCGGCAGTGACATGGGCCGGGCCAAGGCGCAGCACATGTACATGAACTCGATGATGCGCGGGCTCAAGAACCAGAACGCGTTCACCGACATCCCCCGCCTCACGGGCCTGGCGGAGGCGGCGACGAAGTCGCTGAAGGTGTCGGAGGAGATCGGGTCGGTCAAGAAGCTCCTCGACCTCGGCCTCGCGCTCAAGGACGTACCGGTCAACCGCATCACGATGGCCACGATCCCGGTGCTGGAAGCCCCGGGGGACAAGAACCGGTTGGTCGTCAATCCCCCGGACGCCGAGAAGATGTGGACGATGCTCCGCAAGGACGTCGCCATGGACTCCAACGGCGCCCCGGCCCAGAGCGGCCAGCCCAGTGCGGGCGGTTCCCCGTCGCCGACCCCCGAGGCCTCCAAGGCCCCGCCCACCGACCCGGCGAAGATCGCCGTGCAGGTGGTCAACGGCACGGGTGCCGGGGCCGCGCCGGTGGGCAAGCGGGCCACGGCCATCACCGGCCAGCTGGTCTCCAAGGGGTTCACGCTGGCCAAGGCGGGCAGCGCGCTCACCCCGGAGAAGACCACGGTCGTCCGCTACGCCACGGACGCCCAGGCGGCCGACGCGCAGAGCGTGGCGGCGGCCCTCGGGATTCCGGCCGGCTCGGTGCAGAAGACCGCCGGGGCCACCAAGATCACCCTCGTGGTGGGCGCGGACTGGCGGGAAGGCAATGTCTACCCGCAGCAGCCCGCGCCCGAGGCCGGCGCGGTCCCGGAGTCGGCCGACGTCCTCAACGGCACGGACACCAGCTGCATGGACATCTACAAGTACTACCGCTGGTGAGCTGAGTCAGCACGGGTCATGCGAAAGGGGTGACCCGGTCCGACGAGGACCGGGT
>NZ_JBHWVM010000093.1:0-31612 GCF_042736805.1 Streptomyces sp. NPDC060031 | reverse complement strand
GCGCCCGGGCTGGGCGAGGCCCCGGTCGCGCCGGCGGCCTTGCCGTCCTCCCCGGGCTTGCCGTCCGACTTGCCCGTACCGTCCTTGCCGCCGTGACCGTTGCCGTGGAGCCCGGAGCCCCGTCCCGAGGTGGCGGCCCCGCCGGACTTGGCCCCCTGGAGGTCCGCCGAGGAGGCGGGCCCCGGCTTCGCGGCGTCCTCGCCGATGCTCATGCAGCCCGCCGTCACCGTGACCGCGAACGCGGTGACGGCCAGACGCAGGGAAGCGGACAACTGGCGCACGGGGCACCTCCGGAACACAGTCCAAAGCTCCGCGGGGAGCGGGTCAATGTGCCCAACTCCCTTTGCCCCGTAAGAGACACGCCCCGCCGGTGGACGGCTCGCACGGTCAGGCGAAGAGCTGCCGCGCCACCTGCGACCCGAGGTGTACGGCGCCCAGCCCGACCAGCACCGACGCCGCCACGTTCGCCACCGCCAGGAACCTCCAGCCGCGCTCCGCCAGCCGCAACGTCTCGTAGGAGAAGGTCGAGTACGTGCTGAGCGCCCCGCACAACCCCGTCCCGAGCAGCAGGTTCAGCCGCGAGGAGCCCGCCCCGGACAGCGCCGCCCCGGACAGCACGCCGAGCACCAGACAGGCGGCCGCGTTCACCACGAAGGTCCCCCACGGGAACGCCGAATCGTGGCGCGCCTGCACCGCACGGTCCGTCAGGTAGCGCAGCGGCGCCCCGACGGCCGCGCCGAGCGCCACCAGCAGCCAGTTCACGCCCGCCCCCGGTCCCGGACCCGGTCGTGCCCGCGGCCCCGGACCGCGAGCCGCGTCATCGAGGCCGCCGCCCACACCGCGCCGAGCGCGGCGACCACCGTGAACCCGGCGTACGCCAGCGCGGCCTGGGCCTCCCCCTCGTCCAGCAGGCGCGAGAAGTCCACCGCGTACGTCGAGAAGGTGGTGAACCCGCCGAGCACCCCGACCCCGGCGAAGGGCCGCAGCAGCGGGTGCGGAGCCGTCCGGCCGCCCTCGCTGATCAGCACCATCAGGACGCCGATCAGCGCGCAGCCGGCCACATTGGTCCAGAAGGTGGCCCAGGGGAAACTCCCGGGCCCGGCCGGGAGCAGCAGCGAGACCCCGTACCGCGCGAGCGCCCCGGCCACGCCGCCGGCCGCCACCGCGGCGAGCACCGGCCCCTGCGGCTCGGCCCGCTGCGCGGGGACGTGGAGATCCACGTCCGGGTCGATCGCCTCGGCCTCGCCGGCCTCGCCGGCGGCCCCGGCCCCCTCGGCCGAGCGGGTCACCCGTACCCCAGCGCGTGCAGCCGGTCGTCGTCGATCCCGAAGTGGTGGGCGATCTCGTGCACCACGGTGACCTCCGTCTCCGCGACCACGCTCTCCCGGTCCTCACACATCCGCAACGTGGGGTTCCGGTAGATGGTGATGCGGTCCGGCAGCACCCCGGCGTACCACTCGCCCCGGTCGGTGAGCGGGGTCCCTTCGTACAGGCCGAGCAGCTCGGGGTCGTCCGCGGGCGGTTCGTCCTCGACGAACACCGCCACGTTGTCCATCAGCCGCGTGAGCTCCGGCGGGATGCGGTCCAAGGCCTCTGCGACGAGCTCTTCGAACTCCTCGCGCGTCATCTCCAGCACCCGGCCATTGTGACTCCGGGGGAAACCGTTTTGGCGATAGCTCCCCGGATCCCATATGCTTCTCACGTCCCCGACGCGCTGAGAAGCGCCCGGCGGGCCTTTAGCCCTCATCGTCTAGTGGCCCAGGACGCCGCCCTTTCAAGGCGGTAGCACGGGTTCGAATCCCGTTGGGGGTACGCAACACCATGTGCGAGACTTGTTCTCGCACAATGCAAGGACCTGTGGAGCAGTTGGTTAGCTCGCCACCCTGTCAAGGTGGAGGTCGCGGGTTCAAGTCCCGTCAGGTTCGCTGAAGCCGGAAACGGTTTCGTGGCTGGGTAGCTCAGTTGGTACGAGCGATCGCCTGAAAAGCGATAGGTCGCCGGTTCGACCCCGGCCCCAGCCACCACACAGAAGGCCCCGTCCATCGGACGGGGCCTTCTGCATTACCCGGCGTCGGCCGGGTCTTCGGTGGCGGTGCGCTCCGTACGGCGCCACTTCACGAGACCCACGGCAGCGGCCCCCAGGGCGACCAGCCCGAGCAGCGCCCAGTCCGGGACCCCGCCCGTGAGGGAGCGGACCCGCTCCTCCACCGCGAACGAGTCGTCCACGTCCAGCAGCCCCGGCAGCGCGCTCGCCCCGTCGTAGACCAGGAACAGCGTGCCGAGCACGATGAAGAACAGCCCGGACAGCAGTGAGGTGGTGTGCAGCTCGAATCGGCCCACCGAGAGGGTCCGGCCGCGCAGCCAGCGCCGCCGCCCCAGGTCGAACCGCTCCCACAGCAGGGCCAGCAGGAACAGCGGCACCGCCATGCCCAGGGCGTAGACCGCCAGCAGCAGGCCGCCGTAGACGGGGCTGCCGCTGACCGCGGCGACCGTCAGGACGCTGCCCAGGATGGGGCCGGCGCAGAAACCGGCCAGGCCGTACACCGCGCCGAGCGCGTACACCGACAGCGCGGTGGTGGGCCGGATCCGCCCGGACAGCTCCGAGATGCGCTTCGAGGCGAAGCCGAGGCCGAGGATCTGCGCGAGTCCGAGCGCGATGATCAGCCAGCCGCCGACGAGGACCAGCTCCTCGCGGTTGCTGTGGAAGAACCGCCCGGCGTACGAGCCGGCCGCCCCCAGCGGTACGAGGGTGCTCGCGAGGCCCGCGTAGAAGATCCCGGTGCGCGCGAGCAGCCGGGAGGCGGAGTCGATGGAGTACGCGAAGAAGGCCGGCAGCAGCAGGGCGCTGCACGGGCTGAGCAGCGCGAGGAGGCCGCCCAGCAGGGCGGCCAGGTATCCGATGTCGGTCACTTCGCGGCCTTCGCCTTGGCGATCGCCGCCATGAAGGCGTCCAGTGGCTGGGCGCCCGCGATGGGCGTGCCGTTGATCAGGAAGGAGGGGGTCGACTGCACGCCGATGCGGTAGCCCTCCTCCTGGTCCTTGCGCAGGGCCGCGGTGGCGCCCTCGCCGGCCGCGTCCTGCTTGAACTTCTCCGGGTCCGGGACCCCGGCCTGCCGGGCCAGTTCCTCCAGGCGGGCCGCGCCGAAGCCCTTCTCCTTCGAGCCCTCGGCGTACGCGGCCGCGTGGAACTGCTGGAAGCGGTCCTGCTGCCCGGCGGCCCAGGCGGCCTTGGCGGCGGCCTCGGAGTCGGCGCCGAAGATGGGGAAGTTGCGCCACTCGATGCGCAGGGTGCCGTCCTGCACGTACTTCTTCACCAGTTCGGGCTCGGTGTCGCGGGCGAACTTGCCGCAGTAGCCGCACTTGAAGTCGCTGTACTCGATGAGCACGACGGGCGCGTCCGCGCGGCCCACGGCGAGCTTGTCGCCGGAGTCGCGGCGGGCCAGCGCCTTGAGCGCCGCGGCGGGGTCGGTCCCGGGCGTGGCGGCGGAGGCCCCGGACCGGCCGGAGTCCTTCTCGGCGGGGGCGGTGGCCTGCCAGGAGACGAGGCCGAGGGTGATCGCCGCGACGGCGACACCGGCGGAGATCAGGAGGGGCTTGCGGGCGGGGGTCTTGCGGGAGGCGGGCTTGCGGGAGGAAGAGGACATGCGGGTGCGTTCTCCAGTGCTGCGGAAGGGTGGGGCGGACCGGGGGGAGCGGTCCTCCTACACCCGCATCACGGAGAGCTCCACCGGCCCGGGCGCCGCCAGATCGGGCCCGCGTACGCAGATCAGCGCCCGGGGGATCGCGAAGGCTCCGCCCTCTGCGAGCGCGGGCCGGTCGGCGGCCGGTGTGCCCGGTTCCGCGTGCCCGGCGGCCCGCGCCGGGACGGCCGGGGCGCCGTCGGGTCCGGCCGGAGCGGGGTCACACCGCCCGGCGCCCGCGTCGTGGGCGGCCGGCGCCTGCGCCTGCGCCTGCGCGACCAGCGACAGCGGGGCCGGGGCCGACGCGCGGGGCGCGCCCAGGTCCGTACCGCCCGGTCCGGCGCCGGCCAGGGCGCAGAGCACCGCCAGGACGGCGGCAGCCAGCAGGCACCACACGCCGCGGTGCGGACTGCTGCGCATACGTGGGACCTCTCACGGACGTCGGTCGGGGGACTCGTCCCGAAATGGTACGGGTCAGCCCCACAAATGCGTTCGCCACCCGGAGGGACCAGGTGAGATCCTCGACCAGGTATGTCTACTTCCTTCGCCGCCCTGCAGACGCTTCTCGGTGAGATCTCCCTCCGTGACGCGCACCGCCTCGGCCGCCGCCTCGAAGGCGCCCGCCGTATCCGCAAGCCCGAGGCCAAGCAGGCCGTGCTCGACGAGATCGCCGCGGAGGCCGCGAAGGCCGCCGGGCGACTGGCCGGCCGTGCCTCGCGGATGCCGGAGGTCACGTATCCCGAGAGCCTGCCCGTCAGCCAGAAGAAGGACGAGATCGCCGAGGCGATACGCGACCACCAGGTCGTGATCGTCGCGGGCGAGACCGGCTCCGGCAAGACCACGCAGATCCCCAAGATCTGCATGGAGCTGGGCCGCGGCGTCCGCGGCATGATCGGGCACACCCAGCCCCGCCGGATCGCGGCCCGCACGGTCGCGGAGCGCATCGCGGAGGAGCTGAAGTCCGAGATCGGGCAGACGGTCGGCTGGAAGGTCCGGTTCACCGACCAGGTGGACCAGGACGCGACCTTCGTGAAGCTGATGACGGACGGCATCCTGCTGGCCGAGATCCAGACGGACCGCGAGCTGCGCGCGTACGACACGATCATCATCGACGAGGCCCACGAACGGTCTCTGAACATCGACTTCCTGCTCGGCTACCTGGCCACGCTGCTGCCGAAGCGCCCCGACCTCAAGGTCGTGATCACCTCGGCGACCATCGACCCGGAGCGGTTCTCCCGGCACTTCGGGGACGCGCCGATCGTCGAGGTCAGCGGCCGTACGTACCCGGTCGAGGTCCGCTACCGCCCGCTCCTGGAGGAGGAGGGCGACGACAGCGACCGGGACCAGATCACCGCGATCTGCGAGGCCGTGGACGAGCTCCAGGCGGAGGGCCCGGGTGATGTCCTGGTCTTCCTCTCCGGCGAGCGCGAGATCCGCGACACGGCAGACGCGCTAAACAAACGGAACCTGCGCTTCACCGAGGTTCTCCCCCTCTATGCGCGCCTCTCGCACGCCGAGCAGCACCGGGTCTTCCAGCAGCACACCGGCCGCCGGATCGTCCTCGCGACGAACGTCGCCGAGACCTCGCTGACCGTCCCGGGCATCAAGTACGTGATCGACCCGGGCACCGCCCGGATCTCCCGCTACAGCCACCGCACCAAGGTCCAGCGGCTGCCCATCGAGCGGATCTCGCAGGCCAGCGCCAACCAGCGAAAGGGCCGCTGCGGCCGTACCAGCGACGGCATCTGCATCCGGCTGTACTCCGAGGACGACTTCCTCTCCCGTCCCGAGTTCACGGACGCCGAGATCCTGCGCACGAACCTCGCCTCCGTCATCCTGCAGATGACCGCGGCCGGCCTCGGCGAGATCGAGAAGTTCCCCTTCCTCGACCCGCCGGACCACCGCAACATCCGCGACGGCGTCCAGCTGCTCCAGGAGCTCGGCGCGCTGGACCCGACGGAGAAGGACCCGAAGAAGCGGCTCACCCCGATGGGCCGCCAGCTCTCCCAGCTCCCGGTGGACCCGCGCCTGGCCCGCATGGTCGTGGAGGCGGACAAGAACAACTGCGTGCGCGAGGTCATGGTCATCGCGGCCGCCCTGTCCATCCAGGACCCGCGCGAGCGGCCCTCGGACAAGCAGACCCAGGCCGACCAGAACCACGCCCGCTTCAAGGACGAGACCAGCGACTTCCTGGCCTTCCTGAACATGTGGCGCTACGTCCGCGAGCAGCAGAAGGAGCGCGGCTCCTCCGCCTTCCGCCGGATGTGCAAGCAGGAGTACCTGAACTTCCTGCGGATCCGCGAGTGGCAGGACATCTATTCGCAGCTGCGCACGGTCGCCAAGACCATGGGCATCCACGTCAACGAGGCCGACGCCCCCGAGCAGAGCGTCCACATCTCGCTGCTGGCCGGCCTGCTCTCGCACATCGGCCTGAAGGACACCGAGAAGAACGAGTACCTGGGGGCGCGGTCCGCCAAGTTCGCGATCTTCCCGGGCTCGGCGCTCTTCAAGAAGCAGCCGAAGTTCCTGATGTCGGCGGAGCTGGTGGAGACCTCGCGCCTGTGGGCCCGGGTGAACGCCAAGGTGGAGCCGGAGTGGGTCGAGCCGCTCGCGCAGCACCTGATCAAGCGCACGTACAGCGAGCCGCACTGGGAGAAGGACCAGGCGGCCGTGATGGCGTTCGAGAAGGTCACGCTGTACGGCGTGCCGATCGTGGCCCAGCGGAAGATCAACTACGGCCGGATCGACCCCGAGGTCTCACGGGAGCTGTTCATCCGCAACGCCCTGGTCGAGGGCGACTGGCGGACCCACCACAAGTTCTACGCCGACAACCGCAAGCTCCTCACCGAGGTGGAGGAGCTGGAGAACCGGGCCCGGCGCCGCGACATCGTGGTGGACGACGAGACGCTCTTCGACTTCTACGACCAGCGGATCCCCGAACACGTGGTTTCCGGCGCCCACTTCGACTCCTGGTGGAAGCACAAGAAGCGCGACGAGCCCGAACTGCTCGACTTCGAGCGCGAGATGCTGCTGACCGAGAAGGCGGCCGGGGTCACCAAGGCCGACTACCCGGACTCCTGGCAGCAGGGGCAGCTCACATTCCGCGTGACGTACCAGTTCGAGCCGGGCGCGGACGCGGACGGCGTGACCGTCCACATCCCGCTCCAGGTGCTGAACCAGGTCACCGACGAGGGCTTCGACTGGCAGATCCCGGGTCTGCGCGAGGAGATCGTCACCGAGCTGATCCGCTCGCTGCCGAAGCCGATCCGCCGCCACTACGTGCCCGCGCCGAACTTCGCGAGCCGCTTCCTGGCGACGGCCGTGCCGCTGCAGGAGCCCCTGCACGTGACGCTCGCGCGTGAGCTCCACCGGATGGTCGGGGTGCCGGTCTCGGCCGAGGACTTCGACCTCACCCGGATCCCGGACCACCTGAAGATCACCTTCCGGATCGTCGACGAGCGCCGCAAGAACCTCGCCGAGGACAAGGACCTGGAGGCGCTGCGGCTGAAGCTGAAGCCCAAGGCCCGCCAGGCCCTCTCCAAGGCCGCCGCGGCCACCGCCGAGCGGGCGGGCGGCGAGTCGCTGGAGCGCTCCGGGCTGACCGACTGGACGATCGGCACGCTGACCAAGGTCTTCGAGACCCGTCGGGCCGGCCAGCCGGTGAAGGCCTACCCGGCGCTGGTGGACGAGGGCGCGAGCGTCTGCGTACGGCTCTTCGACACCGAGGCCGAGCAGCAGCAGGCGATGTGGCTGGGCACCCGGCGGCTGATCCTGCTGAACATCCCGGTGAATCCGGCGAAGTTCGCCTCGGACCACCTGACCAACCAGCAGAAGCTGGCCCTGTCCAGGAACCCGCACGGGTCGATCCAGGCGCTCTTCGACGACTGCGCGACCGCGGCGACCGACAAGCTGATCGCCGACCACGGCGGCCCGGCGTGGGACGAGACGGGCTTCCGGAAACTCTACGAAGCCGTACGGACCGACCTGGTGGACACGACCGTACGCACGGTGGGCCAGGTGCAGCAGGTGCTGGCCGCCTGGCAGGCCTGTGAGCGCCGCCTGAAGGCCACGAACAGCCTGGCCCTGGTCGCCAACCTGCAGGACGTCAGGACGCAGCTGGCGGCCCTCGTGCCGGCCGGCTTCGTGACGCTGACCGGACTGCGCCGGCTGCCGGACCTGATGCGCTACCTGGTGGCGGCGGACCGGCGGCTCCAGCAGATGCCCACGGGGGTCCAGCGCGACACCACCCGCATGGAGAAGGTCCACGAGATGCGGGACGAGTACCTGTGGCTGCTGGAGCAGCTCCCGAAGGGGCGGCCGGTGCCGTCCGAGGTCACCGAGATCCGCTGGATGATCGAGGAACTCCGGGTCAGTTACTTCGCGCACGCGCTCGGGACGGCGTACCCGATCTCCGACAAGCGGATCGTGAAGGCGGTGGATGCGGCGGCCCCGTGATCGGGTTCGACCGCACCCCCTGAGCTGTTGTACAGTTTGATTCGCAGCCGGGTGATCGGCAGCGCATCAAGGACCTGTGGAGCAGTTGGTTAGCTCGCCACCCTGTCAAGGTGGAGGTCGCGGGTTCAAGTCCCGTCAGGTTCGCAGAAACGTCAGGGCCCGTATCCCCCAGGGGATACGGGCCCTGACGCGTTTCCCTGGCCGACGCGTTTCCCTGGCCGACGCGATCCGCTCCGGGCCGATGCGATCCGCTCCGGGCGACTCCCGGCCCCCTCCCGGCCCCCTCCCGGATCAGTCCCGAAAATCCCTCGTCCGCATGATGCGGTTCACGACCCGTGTCCCCTTACGGGGTGCATTACCGGACCGACAAGAGCGATCAGCTGTGACGGGAGTCACCACACGAGTTTTTGAGATGCTCACATTTATCAGACTCCTACGCCGCCTCGATTTAATATGTGCAATGGCACCCACCTCGGCGAGCCCCGCACACCAGCCCGATTCCCGCCTGACCTGGGCATAAAAAAGATCGCGCTGGACCCGGCGGAGTCCAGCGCGACCGACGACTGTCGGACCTGTTGGGGCAGGACCGGTCGTATGAAGCTATGTGGGTTTCATCGGATTGGGGGACCCGATATAGACCCGGTATTAAGGGGTGCTGCGGAACCTCAGGCCTCGCTGCGCTGCTGCGGAATTCCCGCAAGCAGTGCGCGGACCTCAGCCTCGCGGTAACGGCGGTGTCCACCCAGGGTGCGGATGGACGTGAGCTTGCCAGCCTTGGCCCAGCGAGTGACCGTCTTCGGGTCCACGCGGAACATCGTGGCAACCTCAGCCGGGGTCAGCAGCGGCTCGGCATCAGGGGTGCGAGCGGTCATGAGCGGCCTCCTCGGGAGAACCGAACCATCTCGGTTCTTTCCTCTAAATTCTGCACCTTGGCCCGCGTTGCCCGAAATGGACATACGCGGGCCGAGTCGGTTATAGGACGAACGGCTTGTCCTCGGCACTACAACTACACCATCCGTCCAGCCTCGACGGCCAAACCGACGGAATTGCCCTCCGAGGTGTTCATCAGCGGCGGAAGCCGATGGACCGCCCCATAACGGACAGTCACCCCACTGTGACGATCAGTCACAGAGCCATCAGGAGTCGTCAGACCCCCCGTAGCGTGCAATGCCGAGCATTCCGCCCTTAGTTGGGCGGAAGGAACCCTCCCCGGACTCCTTGTCCTATTTTGGCACGAGGGTAGGGGAAGGGCGCAAGGGTGTAGATAGTGCGGTCCGTCACGCTTGGGCCAATGGCCCGTATCGGGACGAAGGTCCTGGAACTAAGTCCTGAATGAGATGATCAAGCCTCGGATGGGCGACTTGCACCGCCTCGGCCGATCGGCCGATGCGCGGAGGCTCCGGGACGCCCCGTCCGACCGGCCGGCAGGTCCTAGTTGGCGAAGAGCCGCTCCCTGACCGCCCGCCAGCGCTCCGCCAGCTCCCCGTACGCCCCCGCCGCCCCCGACTCGTCCCCGGCCCGCAGCGCGGCGAAGCCGACCGCCAGGTCCCGGGCCGAGCGGTCGGCCGCCAGCCGGTCCGCGGGGAGCGCGTGCAGCAGCCCGCCGTAGTCCAGCTCGACCATCGAGCGCGGGTGGAACTCTTCCAGCCAGCTCCCGACCTCCACCAGCCCCTCGGCGAGCATCCCGTACCCCTCCGCCTCCCGCAGGGCCCGCAGGCCCCGTGCGAGCCGCCGCCGGGCCTGCACCATCGGCGTGCGGTAGCGCAGCCGCTCGCCGGGCACGTACTCCCGCTCCTCGTCGGCCACGAGCACGAACCAGCGCAGCGGGACCTGCCACACCCCGGTACGGATCCACGGGCGCGCATCCGGGTTCCGCTCGCGCCAGCGCTCGTAGTCCTCGGCCGCCTGCCGCCGCAGGCCCGGCGGCAGGGCCGCGTCGAGCACCGGCAGCGGGAACTGCCCCACCAGCTCCTGGAGCGCCAGCCAGCCGCGCAGCCGGGTGCGCCACGGGCAGACCAGCAGCACCCCGTCGACCTCGGCGGTGAAGGCGTCCGCACTCTCGTGGGCCGGCACCCCCACCACGGGCACCCGTACCAAGTCGGACAGGGAGCGGCGCAATTCGTCCTGGGCGGTCGGGGTGACCCCGCGGCGGGCGTAGTCGGCCCAGTGCCCGCGCTCCGGCTCCGGGAAGGCCGCCAGGGGCTCGTAGACGCGCAGGTAGGAGGCGTACGGGACGGCGGGCGCGGAACGCGCGGAGGGCAGCCGGGGATCGGGGGATTCGCTCACGCTCTCGTACTCCCCCCTTTGGGCGCCCGGTTCACCTTTACGGCCCCGGAAGCCTTCCCGTACTCCGGGAGTGTTCCGATCCCCGGACAGGGCGGTCCCGTACGCCCCGCAGGTCTTACGCTGCTCCCAGCACGCCCTCCCCCACCCGCAGGGCGGGCGTCATTCCGCCGCATCTCTTCCATGGGAGTCACCACCGTGACCGAAATGACCGACGGCGTCCTGCACACCATGTTCCGCACGGAACAAGGCGGCCACGAGCAAGTCGTGCTGTGCCAGGACCGAGCCACAGGCCTGAAGGCCGTCATCGCGATCCACTCCACCGCCCTGGGCCCCGCCCTCGGCGGTACGCGCTTCCACGCGTACGCCTCCGACGAGGAGGCCGTCCTCGACGCGCTCAACCTCTCGCGCGGCATGTCGTACAAGAACGCCCTCGCCGGGCTCGACCTCGGCGGCGGCAAGGCCGTGATCATCGGCGACCCGTCCGTCCTGAAGAGCGAGGAACTACTGCTGGCCTACGGCCGGTTCGTGGAGTCCCTCGGCGGCCGCTACGTGACCGCCTGCGACGTCGGCACGTACGTGGCCGACATGGACGTCGTGGCCCGCGAGACCCGCTGGGCGACCGGCCGCTCCCCCGAGAACGGCGGCGCCGGCGACTCCTCGGTGCTCACCGCCTTCGGCGTCTTCCAGGGCATGCGCGCCAGCGCCCAGCACCTGTGGGGCGACCCGACCCTGCGCGGCCGCAAGGTCGCGGTGGCGGGCGTGGGCAAGGTCGGCCACCACCTGGTCGAGCACCTGCTTCAGGACGGCGCCGAGGTCGTCATCACGGACGTGCGCGAAGAGTCGGTGCGACGCATCCTCGACAAGCACCCGGGCAAGGTCACCGCGGTCGCCGACACGGAGGCGCTGATCCGCGTGGAGGGCCTGGACATCTACGCCCCCTGCGCGCTCGGCGGGGCCCTGAGCGACGCGTCGGTGAACGTCCTGACGGCAAAGGTCGTCTGCGGCGCGGCCAACAACCAGCTCGCCCACCCGGGCGTCGAGAAGGACCTCGCGGACCGCGGGATCCTCTACGCGCCGGACTACGTGGTCAACGCGGGCGGGGTCATCCAGGTCGCCGACGAGCTGCGCGGCTTCGACTTCGACCGCTGCAAGGCGAAGGCGGCGCAGATCTTCGACACCACCCTGGCCATATTCGCACGCGCGAAGACCGACGGGATCCCGCCGGCGGCCGCGGCCGACCGGATCGCCGAGCAGCGCATGGCGGACGCCCGCGCCGCGCGCACCGTCTAAGGACGGGCAGCGGGCCTTCACGGGCCCGTTACGGGGCCTTCCGGTGCGCCCGCCGGGGTGCGGCGAGACGGAACTCACTGTACTTCGGCGGGTCGCCGGTCAGGAAAGGGCTAAAATCGCAGCTGACCAGCGAGGACGGGGCGCCTTGCTGGTACTGCACCGGGGCGCGTCATGCGGGCGGCGTACCGTATGGCCGCGGAAGCAGGTACCGTTAAACCCCTACGGACGGTCTCTCCACGGAGAGCCCGCTCCGAACCATGAACGCGTGTCAGACTCTGGGGCCGTCGAGCCCCGTCACCGAGGGGGTCGAGCCATGGGGCGCGGCCGGGCAAAGGCCAAGCAGACGAAGGTCGCCCGCCAGCTGAAGTACAGCAGCGGCGGGACTGACTTGTCGCGTCTGGCCAACGAGCTGGGCGCATCGACCACGGAACCGCTGCCAGTCAGCGAGCCGGTCGAAGTTGATGACGAGCTGGATGACGAAGACGACCCGTACGCTCGGTACGCGGAGCTGTACAACAGCGATGACGACGACGAGGACGAAGAGTCCGGTCCGTCGGCACACCGTCGTGGCGCTTGACGCGCTGAGCTGATCACCAGCACGGATTCAAGGCTTCACAGGGTCAAAACATTGAAACCCGGTCCGGGGCATCGCCCCGGGCCGGGTTTCCGTGCTGCTCAGCTCGCGTAGGAACCGGTCAGGGTCGCACCCTCGGTGTGGTCGCCTCGGTCGAGGATCTCGCCGGCGACCCAGGCGTCCACGCCCCGGTCGGCGAGCGCGGTCAGGGCCACGTCCACCGACTGCTGCGGGACCACGGCCATCATGCCGACGCCCATGTTCAGGGTCTTCTCCAGCTCCAGCTGTTCCACCCGGCCCGCCTTGCCGACCAGGTCGAACACCGCACCCGGGGTCCAGGTCGAGCGGTCGACCGTGGCGTGGAGGTGGTCCGGGATCACCCGGGCGAGGTTGGCCGCGAGGCCGCCGCCCGTGATGTGCGAGTACGCGTGGACCTCGGCCGTACGGGTGAGGGCCATGCAGTCCAGCGAGTAGATCTTGGTGGGCTCCAGGAGCTCCTCGCCGAGGGTCCGGCCGAGCTCCTCGACGTGGCTCTCCAGCGACATCTTGGCCCGGTCGAAGAGGACGTGGCGGACCAGCGAGTACCCGTTCGAGTGAAGGCCGGAGGACGCCATGGCGATGACGGCGTCACCCGTACGGATGCGATCCGCGCCCAGCAGCCGGTCGTATTCGACGACACCGGTGCCCGCGCCCGCCACGTCGAAGTCGTCCGGGCCCAACAGACCGGGGTGTTCGGCGGTTTCGCCGCCCACCAGTGCGCAGCCGGCGAGGACACAGCCCTCGGCGATGCCCTTGACGATCGCCGCGACACGCTCGGGGTGGACCTTGCCGACGCAGATGTAGTCGGTCATGAAGAGCGGCTCGGCGCCGCAGACGACGATGTCGTCCATGACCATCGCGACCAGGTCGTGGCCGATGGTGTCGTACACGCCCAGCTGACGGGCGATGTCCACCTTGGTGCCGACGCCGTCGGTCGCGGAGGCGAGCAGGGGGCGCTCGTAGCGCTTGAGGGCGGAGGCGTCGAAGAGGCCGGCGAAGCCGCCGAGGCCGCCGAGGACCTCGGGGCGCTGCGTCTTCTTCACCCACTCCTTCATCAGCTCGACGGCGCGGTCTCCCGCTTCGATGTCGACGCCCGCGGCTGCGTAGCTGGCACCGGTGGTCTTCTCTGTCATGACAGGGAGAGCTTTCGTGTCGTTTGCTGCGTGGGGTGCCGGGCCCCGGGAAAAGCCTGAAAGGCGGGGCCCGGCGCAGGTTGAGCGGGTGAGGACCCGGCTACGGGCGACGGAGCGCGTCGGCGGCGTCCGTGCCGCCCGCGAGCTCGGTCTCCAGGAGCTGCTTACCCAGGAGCTGCGGGTCGGGGAGCTCCATCGGGTACACGCCGTCGAAGCAGGCACGGCAGAGGTTGGGCTTCTGGATGGTCGTCGCCTCGATCATCGCGTCGAGCGAGATGTAGGAGAGCGAGTCCGCGCCGAGGGACGTGGCGATCTCGTCGACCGTCATGCCGTTGGCGATGAGCTCGGCCCGGGTGGCGAAGTCGATGCCGAAGAAGCACGGCCACTTCACCGGCGGCGAGGAGATCCGGATGTGGACCTCCGCCGCGCCGGCCTCGCGGAGCATCTTCACGAGGGCGCGCTGGGTGTTGCCGCGGACGATCGAGTCGTCGACGACCACCAGGCGCTTGCCCCGGATGACTTCCTTGAGGGGGTTGAGCTTCAGGCGGATGCCGAGCTGGCGGATCGTCTGCGAGGGCTGGATGAAGGTCCGGCCGACGTAGGCGTTCTTGACCAGGCCGGAGCCGTACGGGATCCCGCTCGCCTCGGCGTACCCGACGGCGGCGGGCGTGCCGGACTCCGGCGTCGCTATCACCAGGTCGGCGTCGACCGGGGCTTCCTTGGCCAGGCGCCGGCCCATCTCGACACGCGAGAGGTAGACGTTGCGGCCGGCGATGTCGGTGTCCGGGCGCGCCAGGTAGACGTACTCGAAGACACAGCCCTTGGGCTTCGCTTCCGCGAATCGAGAGGTCCGCAGACCGTTCTCGTCGATCGCGATGAGCTCGCCCGGCTCGACCTCGCGGACGAAGCTGGCGCCGCAGATGTCGAGGGCGGCGGTCTCACTCGCGACCACCCAGCCGCGCTCCAGGCGGCCGAGGACCAGCGGGCGGATGCCCTGCGGGTCACGGGCGGTGTAGAGGGTTCCCTCGTCCATGAAGACGAGCGAGAACGCACCCTTGACCTTCGGGAGGACCTTGGTGGCCGACTCCTCGATCGTCAGGGGCTTGCCGTCGTCGTCGACCTGGCCGGCCAGCAGGGCCGTCACGAGATCGGTGTCGTTGGTCGCGGCCACCTGAGTGGCGCGGCCGTCCTGACGGGGGAGGTCGGCGACCATCTCGGCAAGCTCGGCGGTGTTCACCAGGTTGCCGTTGTGACCCAGGGCAATGGAGCCGTGGGCGGTCGCACGGAAGGTGGGCTGCGCGTTCTCCCAGACGGAGGCTCCGGTGGTCGAGTAGCGGGCGTGACCGACCGCGATATGACCCTGGAGCGAGCCGAGAGAGGTTTCGTCGAAGACTTGGGAAACTAGGCCCATGTCCTTGAAGACGAGGATCTGGGAACCGTTGCTTACAGCGATTCCCGCGGACTCTTGTCCGCGGTGCTGTAGCGCATACAGTCCGAAGTAGGTGAGCTTGGCGACCTCTTCACCCGGAGCCCAGACACCGAAGACGCCGCAAGCGTCCTGGGGGCCTTTCTCTCCGGGGAGCAGGTCGTGGTTGAGTCGTCCATCACCACGAGGCACACCACCGAGTGTAGGCGAGATCGACCACTGGTCCGAATTGGGGACGGCCGGGAAATCTCACAGCACAGAGGGTGAGCGAGCGGCCCGTCTCGGTATTCGGAGCACTTGTTGACATCTACGAGCGCATTCGTACAGGCTCTCGCTCCATGCAGCCTCTCGGTGACGCTTCCGTCACCCTCGTCGAGCGCCGACACGTAGACCTGGTCCGTGTCGCGAGCGCCATCTGTCGCTGTTCTGCGTAACCGCAACTCTCCTTCCCCTTTTCTCATTTCCGCCACGCCCCGCCCTGCCCTGCCGTGCCGCGCGCCGTCCCGCGCCCCGCCCTGGGCGAGGGGCGAGCTGCGCCTTGGAGTACTTGTGTCTTCGTACAACAGCAAGCTGTCCCGCCGTACCTTCGGCAGCGCCGTCGGAGCGAGTGCGGCCGCCGCCGCGGTGGGGCTGGGGGCCACCCCCGCCCAGGCCGCCGAAGGCCCGTACGCGGGGTCCGAGGAGCGGGAGTTCCGGGCCGCGGGCGGGCGGCGCTCGCGGCGGCCGAACATCCTGTTCATCCTCGGCGACGACCTCGGCTGGGCCGACCTGTCCTCGTACGGCTCCCCGCACATCCAGACCCCGAACCTGGACCGGCTCGCCCGCCAGGGCGTCCGCTTCACCGACGCCTACTCCGGCTCCGCGACCTGCTCTCCGACCCGGTTCAGCCTGTACACCGGGCGCTACCCGGCCCGGACCAGGGGCGGGCTGGCCGAGCCGATCGCCGACAGGTCGGCGGGCCTGGAGCCGACCCACCCGACGCTGGCCTCGCTGCTGCGCGACTCCGGTTACGCCACCGCGCTGATCGGCAAGTGGCACGCGGGCTACCTGCCCGACTACAGCCCGACCAAGTCCGGCTGGGAGGAGTTCTTCGGCAACTTCGGCGGGGCCCTGGAGTACTACTCCAAGCTGGGCCTGGGTGGCGAGTACGACCTCTACGAGGGCGACGCCGAGTACAAGGACCTGCGCTACTACACGCGGATCATCACGGAGCGGGCGTCCGAATACGTCTCCCGCGACCACCACGGCAAGCCGTGGCTGCTGAACCTCAACTTCACCACCCCGCACTGGCCGTGGATCGCCGAGGGGGACACCGGGGAGAGCGCCGAGATCGTCCGGCGGATCAAGGCGGGCGACGGGCGCGCGCTGTGGCACCAGGACGGCGGCTCGGTCGAGAAGTACAAGGAGATGGTCGAGGACCTCGACCGGTCGATCGGCGAAGTGCTGAAGGCGCTGAAGCGCTCCGGGCAGGAGGAGGACACCCTGGTCGTCTTCTCCAGCGACAACGGCGGCGAGCGGTTCTCGTACAACTGGCCGCTGTCGGGCAACAAGGCCTCCCTCCAGGAGGGCGGGATCCGGGTGCCGAACATCGCGCGCTGGCCCGCACGACTCGACGGCGGCCAAGTCAGCCGCGTCCCGGTGTTCAGCCCGGACTGGACGGCGACCCTGCTGGAGCTGGCCGGGACCCGGCCGCACCCGGCGTACCCGCTGGACGGCGTGAGCCTGGCCGGATATCTGCTGCGCGGCGAGCGCGTCGCCGAGCGGGACCTGTTCTGGCGGGTGCGCGGCGAGCGGGCACTGCGCCGCGGGGACTGGAAGTACTACCGCGGCAAGGCGGGCCGGGACCAGCTGTTCGACCTCGCCGGCGACCTCCGCGAGCAGGCCGACAAGGCGGCCGCGGAACCGGCCCGGCTGGCGCAGCTGCGGGCGGCCTGGGAGTCCGTAGACGCGGGACTGCTGCCCTACCCGGCGTGACGTGCCGCCGCGGGGTCACTCCGCGGCCGAGGCCGCCTCGGCCGCGAGGCCCTTGGCGTCCGGACCGGTGAGGGTCAGGGTGTCGCCCTGGATCTTCCAGGTGAGCGGGCCGCTGCCGAAGAGCCCGGTCAGCGTCCGCTCGACCTCGCCCTGCGCGCCCTGACAGGCCACCCGGGTCGTGGCCAGCGGCCCGAAGGTGAGCCGCGCGCCGTCGACGGTGGCCCGGGCGGTGAACCGGTTGCAGCCGAGGCTGCCGCTCGCGGCCCCGTCGGCGGCGATCGTGAACCGCGCCCGGCCGGCCGCGTCGGCGGGTACGGAGGCCGCGGTGTCGCCGCTGATCAGGGAGTTCACGATCCACTGGGTGGCGGTGAGCGGGGCGTCCGGGGTACGGGGCTTCGTGGTCAGGGAGATGCTGTCGCCTCCGGCGGCGGTCAGCGTGAGGTGCTCCGGCTCCTGCCGGAACGTGAGCGGGCCCCGGAACAGCTTCGCGAAGGCCGTCTCGAACTCCATGTCCGGGCAGGCCGTGTCGGTGGTGCCGCGTGGCTTCACCGTCATCACGGGCCCGTCGAAGGAGACCTCGGCGCTGAAGCCGTTGCAGCCGTAGTTGCCGACGGCCTGGAAGGGCCGCCCGTCCCTGACGGTCAGCTGAGCCGGGGCGGGCGCGGTCAGGGTCCGCCCGTCCACGGTCAGGCTCTGGACCGCCCAGTTCTGCCCGAACGGGGCGGGGGGCGCGAACGTGCCGCTCGGGCTGTGCCCGGCGCAGGCGGTCACCGTGGTCGCGGCCGTGACCGCGGCGGCGAGTGCGAGGGCGGCGAGGCAGTGCCGGCGGGTGCGCATGCCCCTGGGACGGAGCCGGGCCGCCGCCGGTTCCGCCCGGCTCAGCTCATCAGCTCATCAGCTCATCAGCGGCAGCAGCGCGGACAGGTCGGCCCGCTCCCCGCTCGCCCTGACCCGGGCCTGCGAGAGGGCCTCGGCCCAGCCCGTACGGCCCGTGGCGAGCCGGATCCAGGTCAGCGGGTCGGTCTCCACCACGTTGGGCGGGGTGCCGCGGGTGTGCCGGGGCCCCTCGATGCACTGGACCACCGCGAAGGGGGGCATTCGTACCTCCACCGAGCCGCCCGGCGCCTTGACCGCCAGGGCGTCGGCGAGCAGCCGGGTGCAGGCGGCCAGGGCCTGCCGCTCGATCGGGATGTCCAGCCCGGCGGCCCGGTTGAGGTCGTCGGTGTGGACCACGAGCTCGACGGTGCGGGTGACCAGGAAGTCGGCCAGGGTCATGTCGCCGATCCACAGGTCCAGCACCCGGCTGCCCGGGTTCGCCTCCAGTGCCTCGGCCATCCGGCCGCCGGCCCGCTCGTACAGCTCGAGCAGCGGGGCCCCGCTCAGGGTCTCCTTGGCGGCTTCGGAGATCTTCCCGGCGAGGGAGGCGGTGGCGAAGGGCCACTCGACGGCGGTCAGTTCGGCGACCGCGGCGGGCGGCCGGGCGAGGCCGGCGGCCATCGAGTCCGCGATCCAGGCGATGTGCGCGGCGAGGTCGGCCACGCTCCAGTCCCCGAGCCCGCTGGGCCGCGCGAGCTGCCCGGCGTCCAACCCCCGTACCGCGTCGGCGACATGGCCGAACTGTGCGGTGACGGCCGTACGGATCCTGGCGGGGTCGTAGGTACGCGGCTTCTTCCTGGCGGGCGGCATGCCCCGACCCTACTTTCCCCGCGGCCCGCAACGACCGAGCCCCCGCCCGGACGGGGGCGGGGGCTCGTACGGCGAAAGCCGCGTGCGGCGATCAGGCGAAGCAGGCGATCAGGCGAGCAGCGCCGGGATCGTGGCCTCGTGGGCGGTGCGGAGCTCGGCCAAGGGGAGGGTGAACTCGCCCTGGATCTCGATCTCGTCGCCGTCCACCACACCGATGCGGGCCGCGGGCAGACCCCGCGCACCGCACATGTCGGTGAAGCGGAGTTCCTCGCTGCGCGGGACGGACACGATGGCCCGGCCGGCCGACTCGGAGAACAGGAAGGTGAAGGCGTCCAGGCCCTCGGGCACCACGACCCGCGCACCGTTGCCGCCGCGCAGGCAGGACTCGGTGAGCGCCTGGATCACGCCGCCGTCGGACAGGTCGTGCGCGGCGTCGATCATGCCGTCGCGCGAGGCCGAGATCAGGATCTCGCCGAGCAGCTTCTCGCGGCCCAGGTCCACCTTCGGCGGCAGACCGCCCAGGTGGTTGTGGACGACCTCGGACCAGGCCGAACCGCCGAACTCCTCGGCCGTGTCGCCGAGCAGGTACAGCAGCTGTCCGGCCTCCGCGAACGCCATCGGCGTACGGCGGTTGACGTCGTCGATCACACCGAGGACCGCCACGACCGGGGTCGGGTGGATCGCGGTCTCACCGGTCTGGTTGTAGAGCGAGACGTTGCCGCCGGTCACCGGGGTGCCCAGCTCCAGACAGCCGTCCGCCAGACCCCGGCAGGCCTCGGCGAACTGCCACATGACGCCCGGGTCCTCGGGGGAGCCGAAGTTCAGGCAGTCGGAGATGGCGAGCGGCTTGGCGCCGGTCGCGGCGACGTTGCGGTACGCCTCGGCCAGGGCGAGCTGCGCGCCGGCGTACGGGTCGAGCTTCGCGAAGCGGCCGTTGCCGTCGGTGGCCATGGCGACGCCGAGGTTGGACTCCTCGTCGATGCGGACCATGCCCGCGTCCTCGGGCTGCGACAGGACGGTGTTGCCCTGCACGAAGCGGTCGTACTGGTCGGTGATCCAGGACTTCGAGGCCTGGTTCGGGGACGAGACCAGGGCGAGGACCTGCGCGCGCAGCTCCTCGGAGGTCTGCGGCCGCGGCAGCCGGCCCGCGTCGTCCGCCTGGAGCGCGTCCTGCCACTCGGGGCGGGCGTACGGGCGGTTGTAGACGGGGCCCTCGTGGGCGACGGTGCCGGGGGGCACGTCCACGATCTGCTCGCCGTGCCAGAAGATCTCCAGGCGCTCGCCGTCGGTCACCTCACCGATGACGGTGGCGATGACGTCCCACTTCTCGCAGATCTCCATGAAGCGCTCGACGTACTGCGGCTCGACGATCGCGCACATGCGCTCCTGCGACTCGCTCATGAGGATTTCCTCGGGCGAGAGCGTCGCGTCGCGCAGCGGGACGGTGTCGAGCTCGACGCGCATGCCGCCGGAGCCGGCGGAGGCGAGCTCGGAGGTCGCGCAGGAGAGCCCGGCGCCGCCGAGGTCCTGGATGCCCGCGACCAGCTTCTCCTTGAAGATCTCCAGGGTGCACTCGATGAGGAGCTTCTCCTGGAAGGGGTCGCCGACCTGGACGGCGGGGCGCTTGGTGGGCTTGGAGTCGTCGAACGTCTCCGAGGCCAGCACGGACACGCCGCCGATGCCGTCGCCGCCCGTGCGGGCGCCGTAGAGGATGACCTTGTTGCCGGGGCCGGAGGCCTTGGCGAGGTGGATGTCCTCGTGCTTCATCACGCCGATGCAGCCGGCGTTGACCAGCGGGTTGCCCTGGTAGCAGGCGTCGAAGACGACCTCGCCGCCGATGTTCGGCAGACCCAGGCAGTTTCCGTAGCCGCCGATGCCCGCGACCACGCCCGGCAGGACGCGCTTGGTGTCGGGGTGGTCGGCCGCGCCGAAGCGCAGGGGGTCCACGACGGCGACCGGGCGGGCGCCCATGGCGAGGATGTCGCGGACGATGCCGCCGATGCCGGTGGCCGCGCCCTGGTAGGGCTCGATGTACGAGGGGTGGTTGTGCGACTCGACCTTGAAGGTGACCGCATAACCCTGGCCGACGTCGACGACGCCGGCGTTCTCGCCGATGCCGACGAGCATGGCGTCGTTCTGGGGGGCCTTCTCGCCGAACTGCTTCAGGTGGACCTTGCTGCTCTTGTACGAGCAGTGCTCGGACCACATGACCGAGTACATGGCGAGCTCGGCGCCGGTCGGGCGGCGGCCGAGGATCTCCCGGATGCGCGCGTACTCGTCCTCCTTGAGGCCGAGCTCCTTCCAGGGCTGCGCCGAGTCCGAGGTTTCGGAGGCGTTCTTTACGGTGTCGAGGCTCATGCGCTGACCAGCTTCTTCAGGACCGAGGTGAAGAACGGCAGACCGTCGGTGCGGCCCGTCCCGATCAGCGGCTCGACCGCGTGCTCGGGGTGCGGCATGAGGCCGACGATGTTGCCCGCGGCGTTGGTGATGCCGGCGATGTCGCGCAGCGAACCGTTCGGGTTGCCGTCGAGGTAGCGGAAGGCCACTCGGCCTTCGGCCTCCAGTTCGTCGAGCGTGCGCTCGTCGGCGACGTAGCGGCCGTCCATGTTCTTGAGCGGTACGGAGATCTCCTGGGCGGCGGTGTAGTCGCCGGTCCACGCGGTCTCCGCGTTCTCCACCCGCAGCTTCTGGTCGCGGCAGATGAAGTGCAGGTGGTTGTTGCGGAGCATCGCCCCCGGCAGCAGGTGGGCCTCGGTGAGGACCTGGAAGCCGTTGCAGATGCCGAGGACGGGCATGCCGCCCTTGGCCTGCTCGATGATGGTTTCCATCACCGGCGAGAAGCGGGAGATGGCTCCGGCGCGCAGATAGTCCCCGTAGGAGAACCCGCCCGCGAGGACGACCGCGTCGACCTGGTGCAGGTCCTTGTCGCGGTGCCAGAGCGAGACGGGCTCGGCCCCCGCGAGGCGGATGGCGCGCAGCGAGTCACGGTCGTCGAGCGTTCCGGGGAACGTGACGACTCCGATGCGTGTGGTCACCGTCAGGCCTCGACCTTCACGGTGAAGTCTTCGATGACGGTGTTGGCGAGGAACGTTTCGGCCATCTTGTGGATGCGGTCGAGGGCGGCCTGGTCGACCGGTCCCTCCACCTCCAGTTCGAAGCGCTTCCCCTGGCGGACGTCGGCGATCCCATCGAAGCCCAGACGCGGCAGTGCACGCTGCACCGCCTGGCCCTGGGGGTCGAGGATCTCCGGCTTGAGCATGACGTCGACTACGACGCGTGCCACTGGCACTCCCGTGTGGTGGTTGGTGCGAAGGCGGTTCCCTCAGCGTACCCGGCCAAAATTTCTACGCGGGTAGATATCTCGCGGCCGTCATCTCTCCGCGGTTTCGGCTTCACCAACGCTTCGCAAAATCCACCGGAAAACCACGCACCCGACATTGCGGCGGGACACGCGGAGAGAATTAACTGGGCTTCGCAATACAATGCGAATCGGGGTACAAAGGAATCCTCCGGGACAGTGGCATTTGTCGCTTCGTGGCGGGGGCGGAAAGTTGCATTGCTCCGAAACATCCACACAGGCGACATCACCGCACGTCAGCGCGGATCGGTGTCGCATCGAAGGGACCGATATACGTGGCGCAGCGCGTGGTAGTCACGATCTCCGACGACATCGATGGCGGAGAAGCGGCGGAAACGGTCGTCTTCGGGCTGGACGGTAAGTCGTACGAGATCGACCTCAATGTGGCCAACGCAAAGAAACTGCGGAAGAGCCTCGCCCCCTTCCTGGCGGCCGGCCGGCGCCAGTCCCGTTCCGGGAAGACCTTCAAGCACACGGCCATCGCCCCGGACCCGGCGGTCGTCCGGGCCTGGGCCCGCTCCAACCAGCTGGACGTGCCGCCGCGCGGCCGCATCCCCAAGAAGGTCTACGAGGCTTACAACACCGCCCACTGAGGGCCGATTTGCCATCCACCCCCATGGTTCCGCTAGTGTGTGGATCACGCCAAGGGGCCAGACCGCAGGTCGAAACCCCGAAGGTCGTGCGGGTGTAGTTCAGTAGTAGAACATCCTCCTTCCAGGGGGAAGGCGCAGTGTGCGATCCCTGTCACCCGCTCTGCTCGCTTTACCGACCACTGTCGTGGATCAGGTAGAGTGATGCACGCATCGCCCGGCAGTTTGTCGTTGCGAGTATGCGGACGTAGCTCAGTTGGTAGAGCACCACCTTGCCAAGGTGGATGTCGCGCGTTCGAGTCGCGTCGTCCGCTCAGAGTGCAAAGGCCCTGATCATTGATCAGGGCCTTTGTCGTATGTTCTCGACACCAATGCCCCCGGCGCCCCCGATGAGCGCGATGACAAATGTCATCGGGGGTCATGACAACCCGCCCTCCCTATCCGGCAGGATCACGGCGAGGCTTGGTGCATGAGGACGACGGGGGGACCGGGGCTGTGTCGAAGCTGACCGGATGGTGGAAGAACCGCAGCAGCGCGCAGAAGGTCGAGCTGTACACCCGCTGGTCCTTCCACTTCTTCGTGATGCTGGAGGGCTTCGCGGTCCTGATGGGGCTCGTGCCCGAGGGCCGGGGCGCCCTCTTGTGGCTGCTTCCCGTCGGTGCGCAGGTCGCGCTGTGCGGAGTGCTGTCCTCCAGGTCGCTGGACTGGGTGCTCGGACGGCGCGAGCGCCCCGGTCGGCTGGCCGTGGCCCTCGTCGCGCTGACCGCCGTACTGACGGGCGCCGCGCTGACCCTGCGGTCCTCCGGCACCATCACCCACGAGGGCGTGACCCCCACCCTCGTCGCCAACATGGTGGGCTTCGCCACCGGTTCGCTGACGCTGGCCCTGCGCAGGGTCCGCCACATGACGTACGTCGCACCGGGCGCGGCCGTGGCGACGGCGGCCGCGGCGGCCGCGGCCGGCCTGCCCGGCGGGGAAGCCGTCGGCTACGGCGTCGGCATCCTCCTCACCAGCCTGCTGCTGACCCTGGCCTGCGGTTTCTCCTCCTGGCTGCTGAAGACGGTCTACGAGCTGGACCAGGCCCAGGAGCTCCAGGCCCAGCTGGCGGTGGCCGAGGAGCGGCTGCGCTTCGGGCGGGACCTGCACGACGTGATGGGCCGCAACCTCGCGGTGATCGCGCTCAAGAGCGAGCTGGCCGTCCAACTGGCCCGGCGCGAGCGCCCCGAGGCCGTCGACCAGATGGTCGAGGTGCAGCGGATCGCCCGGGAGTCGCAGAAGGAGGTCCGCGACGTGGTCCGCGGATACCGGGAGGCGGACCTGTCGGCGGAGCTGGAAGGCGCGCGCGGGGTGCTGAGCGCGGCCGGCATGGAATGCCGGGTCGAAATGGGGGCGGGGCGCGAGCTGCCCTCCGAGGTGCAGTCGGCGCTCGGCTGGGTGGTGCGCGAGGCGACGACGAACGTGCTGCGGCACGGGGACGCGCGCTCCTGCGTGATCCGGCTCACGCAGGAGCGGGAGACGGAAGGGGCCTCGGCCTCCTTGACGCTGCTCGTGGAGAACGACGGCGCCCCCGAGGCGCCGGCCGGCCCGCCCGGCTCGGGACTCACCGGGCTGCGGGAGCGGCTCGCGAGGGTGGACGGCACCCTGGAGGCCGGCCTGGTGGGCGGCGGCCGGTACCGGCTGACGGCCGTGGTCCCGGGCCGGCAACTGCAACGACTGGAGGCACGGGCATGAGCCCCGTACGCGTACTGCTGGCCGACGACGAGCACCTGATCCGGGGCGCGCTCGCCGCGCTGCTGGCCCTGGAGGACGATCTGCTGGTCGTCGCCGAGGCGGCCACCGGGCCGGAGGCCCTGGCGATGGCGCGGGCGCACCGGCCCGACGTGGCGGTGCTGGACCTGCAGATGCCGGGGGCGGACGGTGTGAGCGTCGCCATATCGCTGCGGGCCGAACTCCCCGGCTGCAAGGTCATGATCGTGACGAGCCACGGCCGCCCCGGGCACCTGAAGCGGGCCCTCGCGGCGGGGGCGCGGGCCTTCGCGCCGAAGACGGTTTCGGCGCAGAGGCTGGCCGAGCTGATCCGTACCGTGCACGCCGGAGGCCGTTACGTGGACCCGGAGTTGGCGGCCGACGCGATCAGCGCGGGGGACTCTCCGCTGACCGCCCGCGAGGCGGAAGTACTGGAACTCGCGGGGGACGGGGCGCCGATCGCGGAGATCGCGGAGCGGGCCTCGCTGTCCCAGGGGACGGTACGCAACTACCTGTCCTCGGCGGCGACGAAGCTGGGCGCCGAGAACCGTCACACGGCAGTGCGTCTCGCACGGGAGCGAGGTTGGGTATAGTAGGTCTCGCGTTACGGCGCATGCGGACATAGCTCAGTTGGTAGAGCACCACCTTGCCAAGGTGGATGTCGCGCGTTCGAGTCGCGTTGTCCGCTCTGTAACGAAGAAGCCCCCCGGTCCTCGGACCGGGGGGCTTCTCTCGTTCCGGCCGCAGCGCTAGGCCCAGGTCAGGCCGGTGAGCCGCTCGTACGCCTCGACGTACTTGGCGCGGGTCTGCGCGACGACCTCCTGCGGGAGGGCCGGCGGCGGGAGTTCGCCCTTGGGGTCCCAGCCGGAGGCCGGGGAGGCCAGCCAGTCGCGGACGTACTGCTTGTCGAAGGACGGCTGGGTGCGGCCCGGCTCCCACTGGTCTGCCGGCCAGAAGCGGGAGGAGTCCGGGGTCAGCACCTCGTCCGCGGCGACGAGGGTGCCGTCGGGCGCGAAGCCGAACTCGAACTTGGTGTCCGCCAGGATGATCCCGCGGTCGCGGGCGATGTCGCGGGCACGTCCGTAGACGGCCAGGGTGGCCTGGCGCAGCAGCGCGGCCGTCTCGACGCCGGCGGTGCGCGCGACCTCCTCGTACGAGACGTTCTCGTCGTGCTCGCCGACCGCGGCCTTGGCGGCCGGGGTGAAGATCGGGGCGGGCAGCTCGGAGCCGTCCACGAGGCCCTCGGGGAGGGCGAGTCCGCAGACCGTACGGGTCTGGTTGTACTCGGCGAGTCCGGAGCCCGTGAGGTAGCCGCGGGCCACGCACTCGACCGGCACCATGTCCAGGTTCTGGCAGACCAGGGTGCGGCCGGCCCAGTCGGCGGGGGCGCCGGCGGGCAGCTCGGTGCTGATCACGTGGTTCGGGACGAGGTCCGCGAGCTGGTCGAACCACCAGAGGGACAGCTGGGTCAGGACGCGGCCCTTGTCCGGGATCTCGGTGGGCAGCACCCAGTCGAAGGCGGACATCCGGTCGCTGGCGACCATGACGAGGCGGCCGTCCTCGTCGCGGTAGAGGTCGCGCACCTTTCCGGTGTGGAGGTGGACGAGGCCCGGCACCTGCACCGGCTCGGGCTTTTCGACGAATCCGGACACGGGGTCTCCCTGTGGTTCTGTACGAGCGCAGGTCCATTCTCCCGTACAGGGGTGATCGGAGCGCCCAGGGGGTGTCAGTCGCGCTTGCAGATCCGGTCGAGGAGGTTGGCGGTGGCCCGCCGGACCCGCTCGTCCACATGGCCGGGCCGGTCCAGGGCCGGGGACCAGGCGAAGGTGCCGGAAGCGAAGACGAGCGCGCCGCTGGGAGCCCGGTACAAGGAGGTCTCCTGGTGGCGGCGGTGGCCCTCGGTGTCCTCGTAGGGGGAGTGCGCGAGCAGGATCCGGTCCTGGTGCTCGGGGAGCTGGGTGCGCGGGAAGTACCGGTCGGCCTCGCCCGCGACCAGGCCGGGGAGCTCGTCGTTCTCGGCGGCTCCGGTGGAGTCCCAGAGCCAGTGCGTGGCATTGCGCACGATCATCGGCGCGGGCTCGGGGACCCGGCCCGCGTACTGGATGCCGAGCAGTTGCTGCTCCGGGCGGTCGACTTCGCGCCAGAGGCCGGGGCGGCCGGGGCCGCGGCGTTTTCGGCAGGTGAGGAGCCGGTCCTCGACCCCGGAGGGCGAGGGGCCCAGCTCGACCTGCCAGTACATGGTGTTGGCGGAGAGGAAGACGAGGGAGGTGCCGTGGTCGCGGGCGCGCTCGACGGTGCGGCGCATCGGCGCGGACCAGTACTCGTCGTGGCCGGGGAAGACCAGGCCGCGGTAGCGGGAGGGGTCGACGCGGCCGGCGTGCAGGTCGCGGGTGTCGGCGTAGGCGAGGTCGTAGCCGTAGCGCTCGGCCCAGCGGATGAAGTCGTAGGCGTGGCCCACGTGCAGGGGCAGGCCCGCGCCGGCGTAGGGGCGGTCGAAGGAGACGGTGATGGCCGCGTCCTGCTCGCCGAGCAGCCGGCCGTCCTCGTCCCAGGCGTGGTAGAGGCTCGCCCCGGTCCGGCCGTCCTCGGGGTAGAGGTTGTACGCCTGCCAGGTGATGTCGGGCAGCAGCAGGAGCAGATCGGCCGGGTGGTCGTCCCGGACGGTGAAGGGGATGTGGGAGCGGTAGCCGTCGGCTGTGGTGAGGACGGCGACGTACGCGCCGAGGTTCCAGTAGGAGGGGACCTGGAGCCGCCAGGAGAGCCACCAGTGGTGGCAGGAGACGGTGCGGTCGGCGGTGAGGGGGGCCGGCTGGACGATGCCGGACAGGCGCGGGCTCGTGGTGATCTTGGAGGCGCCGTCGCCGCCGTAGTGGCCGATGCGGTAGACGTCGACGGAGAACTGCTGGGGCGGGTCGACGGTGATGTGGAAGTCGATGGCCTCACCGGGCGCGACGGCTCCGGTGGAGGCGAACCCCTTGATCTGCCGGTGCACGTCGTCGGCGGTGCGCGGGCCGCCGTGGCCGCGGGCGCGCGGGATCTGGCCGGCGGCCACGGCGGGGTCCACGTACCAGGGCACGACCTGCCCGGTGTCGTCGAAGTACAGCTCGCTGCCCCGCAGCCACGGCAGGGGGCCCTGCCCGAAGGGATCGGTCACCGCGTGCGCGAGCGCACCTGACTCCCAACGCCGGATCTGCTCCGCACCCATACCGTCCCCTCCCTCGCTCCCCCGAACGTCGCGACCGGTCCCAGCACATCACATAACGCACGCAGTCCGTCACCGTTCGTTGCGAATTGACGTGACCGGAACATTGAAATCCGATTGCGTGTACGAGGGCGCAGCTGCCCGGGGCGCAGCCGGGGACCGGCCGCACCCCGTCACCGTCACCGTCACCGTCGCCGTCGCCCTCACGGCACCGTCACACCAGGCGGACCGGCTTCTCCGGTCGGACGCCGACCTCGGCGAGCCAGTCCCGCAGGGGCTCCGGGTCGCCGTCCTCCACCAGCGACAGCACCCGCGGCGCCAGATCCGCCCGCCGCTCGCCGCCGACCAGCAGCACCGGGCCGTCGAGCCAGTCCAGTCCCGGGGCGGCCCCGGCGGAGTCGACGGCCGCACAGCACACCATCGCCGTCACGTGGTCGGCCAGCAGGTCCCGCCCGCTGCGCGGCGGCTGGAGCGGGAACAACGGCACCGTGTCGGCGCCGCGCGCCTTCGCCTCGGCGGCTCGGGTGGAGTCGGCCCGCTCCTCGCGCGCGACGTCGCCGCTGAGCCGGCCGGCCAGCGCTTCCCCGGCCGCGCCCGCGCCGCCGGCGTGGGACAGGTAGCCCAGCACCCGCTCCACCGTGGAGGCGGCGGGCGCGGAGAGCGCGTCCAGTGCGGCCAGCAGTCGCGCCGCCTCCGAACGCCACTTGCGGTCCACGACCTCTTCCGGATACGCCGCCCAGTCCACCGGCGACCAGTCCGGCCCGGCGTCGGCCGGCCCGCCGTGGAAGAGGCGCGCGGCCAGCAGCGAAGCCGCCTCGTCGACCGTCCCCGGCCGCTCCAGCAGATCGCACGCCGGGCGCTCGCCCAGCCGCGAGGTGAACCCCTCGGCCAGCCGGTCCCGCCGGGACAGCTCGGTCAGCGCGGAGACCACGCCCGCGTCGAGGTGCGCAGGCCACCGGCCCATCCGCCAGGCGGGCAGCGCGACCCGGGTCAGCAGCCGGTCCCAGCCCGCGTAGGCGAGGCCGACCTGCTCCTGGGCGACGATGCGCAGCCCGTAGTCCACACCCTGTGCGCGCTCGGAGGCTGCCGCGGCGACCCCGCGCTCCATCTCCGCGGCGTCCACCCGGCACAGCCGCAGCAGCAGCCGGGCGGGGGCGGCGATCCAGCCCAGGCCGCGCCGGTTGCCCACGTCCACCGCGGCATCGAGGCCCCGTACAAAACCGCGCGCGTCGGCTATGTCCGGGTGCGCGGAAGGGCCCGTACCGGCAACGACGGGCGCGAGCACGGCCCGTAGCTCCGCGACCCGCATCCACCACAGGAACGGTGAGCCGATCACGAGCACCGGGGCCGCGCCCGGGGCGGACTCCGGGCCGGTGGATATGCCGCCCCGGCGGTGTGCCGCGTGGGTGCGGTCCTCCAGCCAGCTGTCGCAGTCCGGGGTGAGCGCTATGGCGGACGGGGCCGGCACGTCCATCCGGTCCGCCAGGTCCCGCACGAGCCGGTAGAGATCGGGAGCGGCGGCCTCGGACACCGCAACCGTCGGCGTCACGGCGGGGCTCGCCCGCAGCACCACGGCGGCGAAGGACCCGCCGACCAGCAGCACGAGCGCGGCGACCGCGCACACGACGAGGGTCACCACCGGCCAGGGGTCACCGGCCAGCCGGCCCGTCATCCGGGCGGTCACCAGCACCACGGCGAGGGCGGCGGGCAGCAGCCCGGCGGCCAGTGCCCTGCTGCGCACGCGCAGCACGGCAAGGGCTCGGGAACGCGCGGACGGCGCGCCCGCTTCCTGGATCGAACCGGTTCCGGACACGGCCGGACCTCACCCCCTCTGCCCTGCGACGGCTTTGCTCACTCCCCCACTGTGACACCCGCCACTGACATCGCAATGCCGGTGGGCCAAGTGCCGGAATGCTTCCGCCGCACCCTAGTTGGGGCGGGGACTGTCGTCAGGCGGACGGGGTGACGATCACCCGATGGAATGGCTTTGGGTAAAGGTGGGTGCGTTCGAACGCGGCCGGATGCAGTCGCACGCGAACGCGCGCGCGGGCCCGGCCGCACGATGTGCGTACCGGGCCCGCGCAGGTGCGCAGCCGCTGCTCAGCGACCTTCGGCCGCCTTGGCGGCGATGTCCGTACGGTGCTGCGAGCCGTCGAGCCTGATCCGCCCGACCGCCTTATACGCCTTCTCGCGCGCCTGTGCCAGGTCGGAACCGGTCGCCGTCACGGACAGCACACGACCGCCCGCGCTGACGACCGCGTCGCCCTCGCGCCGGGTGCCGGCGTGCAGCACGTACGCGTCGGGCGCGTCCTGCTCGGCCACCTCGGCCAGGCCCTCGATCGGGTCCCCGGTCCGCGGGGTCTCCGGGTAGTTGTGCGAGGCGATGACCACCGTGACGGCGGCCTCCTCGCTCCAGCTCAGCGGGGGTTCGGCGTGCAGGGTGCCGTTGGCGGCGCCCAGCAGCACGCCCGCGAGCGGGGTGCGCAGCCGTGCCAGGACCACCTGGGTCTCGGGGTCGCCGAAGCGGGCGTTGAACTCGATGACCCGGGTGCCGCGGCCGGTGATGGCGAGGCCCGCGTAGAGCAGCCCGGAGAAGGGCGTGCCGCGGTGGCGCAGTTCGTCCACGGTCGGCTGGAGGACCAGCTCCATGACCTCGTCGACCAGCTTCGGGTCGGCCCACGGGAGCGGGGAGTACGCGCCCATGCCGCCGGTGTTGGGGCCCTCGTCGCCGTCGAGCGCGCGCTTGAAGTCCTGCGCGGGCTGGAGCGGCAGCACGGTGACGCCGTCGGTGATGGCGAAGAGCGAGACCTCGGGGCCGTCGAGGAACTCCTCGATGACCACCCGGTCGCAGCCGAGCGCGTGCGCGCGGGCGGCGGCCCGGTCCTCGGTGACCACGACGCCCTTGCCGGCGGCGAGGCCGTCGTCCTTGACGACGTACGGGGCGCCGAAGGCGTCGAGGGCCGCGTCCACCTCTTCCGGGGTGGTGCACACGTAGCTGCGCGCGGTCGGGACGCCGGCGGCGGCCATCACGTCCTTGGCGAAGGCCTTGGAGCCCTCCAGCTGGGCCGCCTCGGCGGACGGGCCGAAGGCGGGGATGCCGACGGCGCGGACGGCGTCGGCGACCCCGGCGACGAGCGGGGCCTCCGGGCCGACGACGACCAGGTCGGCGCCGAGTTCGGTGGCGAGGGCGGCCACGGCGTCACCGTCGAGGGCGTCGACCGGGCGCAGCTCGGCCACCTCTGCGATGCCGGCGTTGCCGGGGGCGCAGTACAGCGCGTTGACGTCGGGGTCGAGGGACAGAGAGCGGCACAGGGCATGTTCGCGGGCGCCGCCGCCGATGACGAGGACCTTCACGCTGCTCAGCCTAGCCCGCGCGGCCGGTGTGCTTTCGTGCGGCCACCCAACAGGGCGGGGCTACTCGTTCGTGTATTCCTCTACAACCGTGGCTCCGAGCTCGCGCACGATGAGGTCGTGTCCGGTCAGCGCGCTCTCGACCAGATCGGGATCGTCCTCTTCCGGTACGTCGTCCTCGGGCGCGACCGGCGGGGGCGCCTGCTGTACGGGCGGCTGCGGCGCGGAGGGCGACTGCGGGGGCTGCTGCTGCGGCTGCGACGGCTGGTACTGCGGGGCGGGGGCCTGCTGCGCCGGGGGCGGGCTGTAGGCGGGGGCGGGCGGTGCGGCGTAGGAGGACGTCTGGAGCGGGGCCGGCGATCCCCCGCCCACCACGGCCTCGATCTTCCAGTTGACCTGGAACTGCTCGGCCAGGACCGCCTTGAGCACGTCCTCGCTGCCGCTGCTCGCGAAGTTGTCGCGGGCTCCGGCGTTGGGGAAACCGAGCTGGAGGGTGGTGCCGTCGAAGCCGGCGACCTGGGCGTTCTGACTGAGCAGGATCCAGGTGAAGCGGCGGCGGTTCTTGACGGCCTCCAGGACGGAGGGCCACATCGCCTGGACCTGCCCGGCGCCGGCGGCCATCCCGGGGGACGGCGCGGCGGCGGGAGCGGACGCCGGAGCCGGGGCCGCAGCGGCGGGGGCCGGAGCCGGGGCCGGGGCTCCCGCGGCGGGGGGGGGGGGCCCGGCCGGCCCGGCCCGGCCGGGGGCCCGGGGGGGGGGGGGCGCCCCCCCCCCCGGGGGGGCCCGGCCGGCGGAATGAAAAAAAAAAAAGAGGACCCCGAA
>NZ_JBHWVM010000092.1:0-32055 GCF_042736805.1 Streptomyces sp. NPDC060031 | reverse complement strand
GGGCCGTGCGGTGTCCGGGGGCAGCCCGCGCTCCGGCCGGCCGGCTCCGCGACCGGCGCCGCCGGTGGCCGGAGCGGGCACGTACGGGACCGCGGCCGGAGCCGGAGCCGGCGCCGCCGGACCCTGGCCGCCACGGCCGCTGTCCGCCCACGGCTCCGCCCGGCCCGCCGGGGGCCGCGGCGCCCCGGCGTCCCGCTCGGCGTCCATGTCGGGCAGCGGGGGATCGAGGACCGGGGGCAGGTCGAAGAACGACGGGATCCTGGGCCGGACCGCCGCCGGATCGGGCACTCCGAGGACGCGGTCGACGAAATCGCTCATGTGCCGGTCGCCTCCAGGTAGAAGCGGCGCCGGGCCGCACTGAGGGCGAGGATGTCCTCCTCGCGCCAGCCGTACGCCCGGGCCAGCACGTGCACGTCGGCCAGCAGGCCCCGGGCGCAGGCGTCGACATCGGCCCAGACGTGCGCCGGTACGTCGAACGGAGCGGCCCACGCGTGCCCGCACAGGGCGCAGGTCAGGTCGAGGCGGATGTCCGCCCCCGGGTCCACGGAGGGCAGCGCGGCCGCGACGGCGGCGATCACCTCGTCCGTCAACCCGGCGCCGTCCATGGCCCGCCCGTCCACGGCCTCCTCCTCCACGGCCTCGCCGTCGACCGCGAGCACGCACCGGCCGACGAGCCGCCGCCGCGCGTCGGGGGAAGCGGAACCGCCGGGCGCCACCGCCAGCACGTCCCGGCTGGTCAGCGCCCGGAACCGGACGCGCCGGCCCCGGACGGTGAGCTCGCCCTCCCCGGCCCCGTCCGCCGCGTCGGCGGGACGGCGCAGGTCCGAGAGGGGTACGGAGACCTCCAACTCCTCCCCGCAGCCGGGGCAGTCGGCCAGGCACTCCACGTCCCCGCGGAAGCACGCGCCCCGCAGGCCGACGAGCAGCGCGTCGCGCGCGCCGAGCGGCAGGTCGCCCGCGTCGGTGAGAGAGTGCCCGCCCGCGGCGGCCGCGAGCGCCACGGCCCGCGCCACCCGGCCCTGCCCGGCGCCGCCCTCCCACCCCTGCAGGAGCTGGGCCTGCGTGAGTACCGGCACCCGTCACACCGCCGGGTCGTCGAACGAGACCTCGGCCGCGGGCGGCAGGGCGACGTCGCGCACCCAGCCCTCGTTCTCCAGGCGGATGTGCTGGACGAGCACCGCGTTCGCGTTCGCGTCGAGATCGGAGAAGGGCTGGTACTCCGACACCCAGCAGTTGAAGACGTGGTAGGAGAGCACCTTCTGGCCGGTCTCGTCGTAGACGTCGATGACGACGTCCCGGCGGAAGTCCTTGAGGGAGGTCTCCCGCCCGCCAGCCGAATTGGCGTAACTCCAGGTCTTGTTGGCCCATTTCTCGAATTCGAGGCCGTTCACGGTGACCCCGCGTTCGAGGACGATCGGGTCGAACTCCACCCGCCCCGGCAGCTTGGCGCTGTTCGAGGGGGCTCCGCCGTCGCGGTGCTTGACCACCTCGACGGTCCTCTTCATCCCGGAGACCTTGTGGACCCCGAGGAACGGCACGGTGCTGTCGCTGTACCGCACGCGGAAACGGAAGTTCTTGAGCGGGTCGACCCGCGCGGTGGTTGCCATCGTCTCGCTCCTCAGACCTGCAGCTGCCCGGCGAGCTGCTCGATGTGGATGATCACGAACTCGGCCGGTTTGAGCGGCGCGAAGCCGACGACGATGTTGACGATGCCCCGGTCGATGTCGTTCTGCGGGTTGTTCTCGCGGTCGCACTTGACGAGGTAGGCCTCCCGGGCCGTCGCGCCCTGGAGGGCGCCCTGCCGGAAGAGGCTGTTCATGAACGCGCCGACATTGAGCCGGATGGAGGCCCACAGCGGTTCGTCGTTCGGCTCGAAGACCACCCACTGCGTACCGCGGTAGAGGCTCTCCTCCACGAAGAGCGCGAGCCGCCGCACCGGCAGGTACTTCCACTCGTCGGCCAGCCGGTCCGCGCCCCGCAGCGTCCGCGCGCCCCAGACGAGCGGGCCGAGTACGGGGAAGGAGCGCAGGCAGTTCACCCCGAGCTGGTTGAGCCGGCCGTTCTCCAGGTCGGTCATTGCCACCGCGGGCGCGGTGACCCCGGCGAGCGAGGCGTCGGTGCCCGCGGGTGCCTTCCACACACCGCGCTGCACATCGGTGCGGGCCATCACGCCGGCCACCGTGCCGCAGGGCGGAACCGTCGTGGGGACCCCGCCCGCCGCCGGGTCGGGGATGACCAGGTTCGGGAAGTAGACCACCGCGTTCTTCGCCGCGTCTCCGGACACCGGGGGCGTCGTCATCCCGCTGGCGGCGGAGTCGATGCCCGTCCAGCCGACGGGCGGATCGACGATCAGGACCGCCCGGCGGTCCCCGCACAGGGCCGCCGCGGGCGACAGCGCCGACGCCGGCGCCCCGGGCAGGCAGAGGAGGTTGAAGATGTCGGTCTTCAGGAGCTGGTAGAGGCCGGTCTTGGAGGCCTGGCCCGTCGTGCCGCCCTGGTAGTCCGACAGTGCGAGCGTGCCGCCGTCCGCGCCGCCCGAGGCCTTCTTGTAGCGGTTCGGCTTGGCGTCGTCGAAGGGGTCCTGGCTCGTGTCGGTGGCGTCGATCACGTCGTGTGCGGTGGGGACGATGCCGAGCACCGGGTTCGCGGCGGGCACGGCGACGAGGGCGGAGGAACTGAGCGCCTTGTCCAGCGCGTTCGCGTCCCCGGGACGGGAGCTCACGTTGAGGTAGCGCTCCACCGCCCCGGTGCCCTTGTCGAAGATCGTGAGGTTGTACTGGGTCCGGGGCGCGCCGGCCGCGGGCACCTCGCTGGTGTCGTGGTCGACCCGCACGCGCAGGGCGTCTCCCCAGAGGCCCTCGCCGCGCGCGACGAGGGTGACCGTCCCCGAGCCGGCGAGCTCGATGGTGGAGGCCTTCGCGTTCTTGGTGTCGTCGGTGTCCCCGGTGTGGACGAGCCGGACGATCTCGGCTTCGCTGCCGCCGTTCGCGTAGTACTGGTAGACGGCGTATCCGAGGGGGCTGGGCGGGACGACTCCGCCGAACACCCGCTGGTAGTCGGCGAAGCTCGTGATGTGCACCGGGCGGTCGGTCGGCCCGCGCACGGCCGCCCCGACGAACGCGGTCACGGAGGTCGGCACCCCCGTGATGGTGTGCACGGCGCTCTTGACCTCGTGGATGTACACACCCGGGAAGGTGGGGCTGACGGGCACGTCCGGTCCCCTCTCGCTGTCGGCTGGCGGCCAGTCTGACGAGCCGCTGTGATCGGACCGTCACCGCTTCGTCACGGCTGGTGACGAGTTGTGGGGTGGGTGTCCGGCGGCCGGCGAATCCACCCCGCCCCCCTCGTCGTTGAGCCGATCATGGGAACTGGAAGCAGGACCGCCGCACTCGCGCTCGGGGTGTTCGCCCTGGTGGCGCCCTTGGCGGTGAGCGCCGGCGCCGCGAGGGCCGGCGCGGTCGAGGCGGGCCGCGTGGCCCTCGGCTTCGCCCCGGCCGGGGACGCGACGCTCACCGACGGTGCCGGCGCCCCGGCCGCGATCCTCGCCGCCGCGGGCGGCCACACCTTCTCCACTGGTGAACTGACGGGCAACCGGTTCTCCTCCCTCGGCCTGAGCTGGCGGCGGGGGACACCGGGAGCCGGCGTCCCGGACTTCAGGGCCGAGGTGCGCATGCGCCGCGGCGGCGTCCGGGAGGAGTGGCGCAGCCTTCCGCTCGAACTGGAGGAGGGGGCGGCCGAGGAGGCGAGCAGGGCGGGCGCGCCCGCCTTCTACGCGGGCCGCGCGGGCGCAGCCGACGGCGTCGAGCTGCGGTTCACCTCGCCGTCCGGCCTGCTGCCGAGGGACCTTCGGCTCTCCTTCATCGACCCGGCGAGGGCCGACGCCGTGCTGCCGCGCCCTTTCGGTGAGGTGTCGGCGCCCGCCATCGCGGCCCGCGCCGACTGGGGCGCCGACGAATCCCTGGCCGACCCGGGCCTGAAGACGCAGAGTTCACTTCGGGCCGTGCTCGTGCACCACACGGTGACCGGGAACAACGGCTACGCCCGGGAGCAGGTGCCCGACATCATCAACGGCATCTACGTCCACCACATCAAGGACCTCGGGTACGGGGACTTCCCGTACCACTTCGTCGTGGACCGGTTCGGCGGCGTCTGGGAGGGCCGCACGGGTTCCGTCGAAATGCGGCCGGGCGGCGCCGTCCCCGCGATCCTCGGCGGCCATGCGGCCGGCTTCAACTCCGGCACCTTCTCCGTCGCTCTCCTCGGGAACTTCGAGCCGGACAACAGCGCCGACGGCGAGGATTCGGGCCCCGACCCCGAGCCCACCCGGGCGATGCTGCGCAGCGTCGCCGAGCTCCTCGCGTGGAAGCTCGGCCAGTACGGGCTCGACCCGCTGGGCACCACCCGGCTCACCTCCACGGGCGGCGCCGGGACCAACCCGCACGCGGCCGGCGAGGGACTCGCCGTCCCGGTGATCGCCGGCCACCGCGATGTCAACGCGACGGCCTGCCCGGGCGGCAGGCTCTACGCGGCGCTGCCCCGCCTGCGCGGGGCGGTCGCCCGGCGCACGTACCTCGGTGCACTGGACTGACGGCAAAGTCCCGGGCCCGCCAAGCGGACCCGGGACTTCTTTGTGCACTTCGCTGACCGGCCTGCTCAACGACCGTCCGCCGCCCGGGTAACGGGTTCCCGGCAACAGGCCGGAAAACGGTGCGTGGGGGCGCGGGTGTCGACGTACTGTGGCTCGATGACCGCAGTCGACATGAGCTCCAGCGCCGAGGCCTTCAAGTCCGATCCGTACCCGTTCTACGCCGAACTGCGAGAGGCCGGGCCGGTCCACCAAGTCGTCATCTCGGATGACGAGTTCGAACCGAGCTGGCTCGTCGTCGGCCACGAAGCGGCCCGCCACGCCCTCAACCACCCGTCTCTGTCGAAGGACTGGTACGGCTCCGGCCGGTTCCCGGAGGCGATGGCCACCGCCGCGAACTCCAACATGCTGGAGTCGGACCCGCCGCACCACACCCGGCTGCGCCGCCTGGTGGCCCGGGAGTTCACCGCCCGCCGGATGGAGGCCATGCGCCCCCGGGTCCAGCAGATCACCGACGAACTGCTCGACGAGATGGCGGCGCGGCCGGAGCGCGGCGCCGACCTGATCAAGGCGCTCGCGTTCCCCCTCCCCATGACCGTGATCTGCGAACTGCTCGGCGTCCCCGACCTGGACCGCGACCGCTTCCGCCACTGGTCCAACGAGGTCGTGGCGCCCACCCCGGGCGTCCTGGACAACAACGCGCACCAGCAGCTCAGTTCCTACCTCGACGAGCTCATCGAGGCCAAGGCCAAGGCCCCCGGCGAGGACCTGCTCAGCGCGCTGATCCGCACCCGTGACGAGGACGGCGACTCCCTCTCCCACGACGAGCTGATCGGCATGGCCTTCCTGCTGCTGGTCGCGGGCCACGAGACGACCGTCAACCTCATCTCCAACGGGATACGGGCCCTGCTGGCCCACCCTGCTCAGCTCGCCGAACTGCGCGCCGACTACGACGGCCTCCTCGACGGGGCGGTGGAGGAGATGCTCCGCTACGACGGTCCGGTGCAGAACGCCACCTTCCGTTACGCCCGCGAGGACGTGGAGATCGGCGGCACCGTCATCCCGGCCGGGGCCACCGTCCTCGTCTCGCTGGCCGCTGCCGACCACGACCCCGCCCGCTTCCCGGAGCCCGACACCTTCGACATCCACCGCGCACCGAAGGGCCACCTCGCCTTCGGCCACGGACTGCACTTCTGTATCGGCGCCCCGCTCGCCCGGATGGAGGGCCGGATCGCCGTACGGGGCCTGCTGGAGCGTTTCCCGGACCTGGCCGGCGACCCGGCCGGGGGCCCGCCGCAGTGGCTGCCCGGCAGCCTGATGCGCGGGGTGAGCCGGCTCCCGGTGCGCTGGTAGATCCAACGGCGCACCCGGGTCGCGGCCCGCGGCGGGGGTGGTGGGCTGGGGGCGGTGACCGCGCCGTCGACCGGGACCGGCGCGGCGCCGCGGTGAGCGGAGAAGCCCGGTGGCCGAGGCCTGTCTCGTGGGTGCGGGGATCGCGTCCCTGTCGGCGGCGGCGCTGCTGATCAGGGAGGGGCAGTTCGCCGGCGGGGACATCACGATCCTGGAGGCCCGGGACCGCACCGGCGGAAGCCTGGACGCGGCCGGGGGCCCGGACACCGGGTACACCATGCGCGGCGGGGATCTACCGCACGCGACGACGTGGTGCTCACCGGGTGCTCCCCGGCCGGTTCAGCGGGGCGGCAGCGCGAAGAGCCGTCCGTAGCCCGTGACGTCGTCCGTGTGCGTGCCCGCCGCCTTGAGGGCCGACCACAGCAGCACCTGGTTCGCGGTCAACACGGGCCGGCCGAGGGTGGCCTCCAGGGCCTCGATCATGCCGACCGCGCGCAGGCCGTTGCCGCCGATGACGACGGCCTCGGCCTCGTCGGGGACGTGCCCGGCCGCCCAGTCGTGCAGGTCACCCGGCCTGATGAGGGCCTGGCCGCTGGGCAGGGTGCACGGGGCCGAGAACCGTACGTCGAAGCCCGCCGCCTCGTAGTAGGCCCGGCCGAGGTCGTTCAGGGCCGCGCCGAACCAGGGCGGATCGATCAGGCAGATCGCGCTGGCGCCCGCCGTCTGGAGGGCTTCGACGGTCGCGGCGCAAGTGGCCACCACCGGCAAGCCGTTCGCGCGGGCGCTCAGGCGGGCGATCATCTTCGCCTCGCCCTGTGCGCCGATCACGTAGGCGGAGCTGGTGAACGCGTACGCGAGCGCCGCCAGGGGTGCGTCGGCCAACTGCCCCACCGCCTCGTCCACATGGGGCGGGGCGGCGAAGTCCCGTACCGGGGCGAGCGGGATCGTCGGATCCATCGTGCCGCCGCGCCGCATCGCGCCGAAGGGCACGCGGGCGGCGTGCAGGCCGACGCCGGCCGGTGCCATCGCGCGCAGTTCCGACTCCGGCCCCACGTCCCCTTGCGGGACGAGCACGCCGAGCCGGACGCGTACGTCCCAGCCGTCGGGCTGCCACCCCACCGCGGGGCCGGTCACTTGCCCTGCGCCGGGCAGGAGGTGGGCTTCAGGTACGTGCCGATATCCATGCGGGCAGTATGTGTCCATTCGGTCGTCTTCGTGCCGGACACCACTCCGCGCGGCACCCCGTCCGGGGGACGCCGCCTTCACCCGTCTGCCGTGCCGGGGGGTGGTCCTCGGGACGGGTGGCGAGGATCATGGAAGCGCCGGTCCGGTTGTCCGCCTCGTCCAGGGGGTCCGTGTTGTCTGCTGTCGCGTCGAGCCATGCGTCCGGGGTCTGCGAAGTGCCGCTGTCGGCGGACACCATCGGTGAGAACCTCGACCGCACCGTACGCCGCTTCCCGGGCCGTGACGCCCTCGTCGACCTGGCCGCCGGGCGCCGCTGGACGTACGCGGAGCTGGGTGCCGACGTGGACGCGCTCGCCCTCGGACTGCTGGACCTCGGCATCCGCAAGGGCGACCGGGTCGGCATCTGGGCACCCAACCGCGCCGAGTGGACGCTGGTCCAGTACGCCACCGCCAAGATCGGGGCGATCCTCGTCACCGTGAACCCCGCGTACCGCTCCCACGAGCTGGAGTACGTGCTGCGCCAGTCCGGGATCCGGCTGCTGGCCGCCGCGGACCGCTTCAAGACCTCCGACTACGCCGCCATGATCGAGGAGGTCCGCCCGCGCTGCCCCGAGCTGGAGTTCACGGTCCTGCTGGGCGGAGCCCGGTGGACCGCCCTGCTGGACCGGGGACGGCGCGGCGATCCCGCCGAACTCGCCAGGGTCCAGGAGGGGCTGAGTCCGCACGACCCCGTCAACATCCAGTACACCTCGGGGACCACCGGCTTCCCCAAGGGGGCGACGCTCTCGCACCACAACATCCTCAACAACGGGTTCTTCGTCGGCGAGTTGTGCCACTACACCGAACGGGACCGGGTCTGCATCCCGGTGCCCTTCTACCACTGCTTCGGCATGGTGATGGGAAACCTGGCCTGCACCAGCCACGGCGCGGCGATGGTCATCCCCGCGCCCTCGTTCGATCCGGCCGCCACCCTCGCCGCGGTCGAGGCGGAGTCCTGCACCTCCCTCTACGGCGTCCCCACCATGTTCATCGCCGAGTTGGCCGACCCCGGCTTCGACACCTACGACCTGTCCAGCCTGCGCACCGGGATCATGGCGGGATCGCCCTGCCCGGTCGAGGTGATGAAGGAGGTCATCGACCGGATGGGCATGCGGGAGGTGTCCATCTGCTACGGCATGACCGAGACCTCACCCGTGTCGACGCAGACCCGCTCCGACGACTCCGTGGAGCGCCGGGTGTCGACCGTCGGCCGGGTCGGGCCGCACCTGGAGGTGAAGGTGGTCGACCCGCAGACCGGACGGACCGTGCCGCGCGGCGAGCCCGGCGAGCTGTGCACGCGCGGCTACTCCGTCATGCTCGGCTACTGGGGCCGGCCCGAGGAGACCGCGGAGGCCGTCGACGCGGAGCGCTGGATGCACACCGGCGATCTGGCGGTCATGGACGACGAGGGCTACCTGAGCATCACCGGACGGATCAAGGACATGGTCATCCGGGGCGGGGAGAACCTGTACCCGCGGGAGATCGAGGAGTTCCTCCACGGCCACCCGGACGTACTCGACGTCCAGGTCATCGGCGTACCCGACGCGAAGTACGGGGAGGAGCTGATGGCGTGGGTACGGATGCGCGAGGGCGCCGAGCCGCTGACCGCGGCCGCCGTCCGCTCGTACTGCGAGGGCCGGCTCGCCCACTACAAGATCCCGCGCTACGTCCACGTCGTCGAGGAGTTCCCGATGACCGTCACCGGGAAGATCCGCAAGATCGAAATGCGTGAGATGGCGCTGCGGCTGCTGGAGTCCTCCTCGTAGGGCGGTGGAGCGGCGGACGGGCCGGGCTGCGGGTGGCTGGCGCGCCGGGGCGCTCGTCGGTCAGGCTCGGACCATGGAACTCATGGTGTCCGTCAAGGACGGCGAAGTATGGGCGGACGACTCGGGCGCACCGGTCGACTCGGGCGCACCGGCCGACGGCGGTCTGCCGATCGTGCTGCTGCATCCGGGCGTCGGAGTCTCGACCGTCTGGGACCCGATCCTGCCGCGGCTCACGGCGCGGCACCGGGTGATCCGCTATGACGTACGGGGCTTCGGGCGCTCCCCGGCGCCCACCGCGAGCTACTCGCTGGTGGAGGACCTGCGGGCCGTGCTCGACCACTTCGAGCTGGGCCGGGCGGTGGTGGTCGGCTCCAGCATGGGCGGCGCCACGGCGATCAGCCTCGCCCTGGACTCGCCCGAACGCGTCGCGGGGCTCGGCCTGTTCTGCCCGGGCGTCACCGGCTACTCCGGGCTCGAAGTGCCGGAACTGTTCGCCGAGATCGGCAAGCTGGCCGAGGCCGGTGACTTGGACGGCCTGGTCGCGCTGGGCCGTCGCACCTGGGGCAACGCGGGAGTCGGCGACGACCCCGCGGTCACCGCCCAACTGCGCTCGGCGATCCCCGGCTGGTTCGCCAACCAGCCCCACCAGGTGCCGGACGCACCCGCTTTCGACCGGCTCGGCGAACTGGACGTGCCGTGCCTGCTCGCGCTGGGCGAGCAGGACCAGCCCGAGGCCGTCCGGTGCAACGAGGACATGGCCGCGCGCATCCCGGGCTGCCGACTCGTACGCATCGCAGGCAGCGATCACTACCCCGCGCTGCGCGAACCGCAGACCGTGGCCGGGCTGGTCCTGGAGCTGGTCCAGAGCCTTCGCTGAACCGGGAGTTGACGTTCCCCGGGGTACCGTACGACGTCGTGGTCAGCGGCCACGGCCGGATCCGAGCGGGGCGGGCGGACAGTGGAAGAGGCGCAAGGCGTCGCGGTGACGTCCGCGGGAGGGCGGTGGTTCTCGCTCCGTCGCGGGCGCGCGCTCGGGGCGCTCGCCGCTCTCGTCGCCTGCCTGCTGCTCTTCCACTCGGCCGTTCCCGATGTCGCCGGGCGGCCGGTCAGCCTCCTGGAGACGTTCCTGCCGTGGCTCGGCCTGAGCGTCCCGGTCCTGCTGGGCCTGGCACTGCTGCGCCGTTCGGCCCTCGCGCTGGGCGCGCTGCTGCTGCCGGCAGTGGCGTGGCTCGGTCTGTTCGGCGGCCTGCTGCTGCCCGGGCACGGCCGGGCCCACGACCTGGTCGCGGTCCAGCACAACGTCAGCGACGAGAACCCCGACCCGGCCGGCACCGCGAGAGCGCTGGGGAAGGTGCACCCCGACCTCATCGCCCTGGAGGAACTGACGCCCGCCGTCCTGCCGCCCATCGAGGCGGCCCTGGCCGCGGACCACCCTTACCACGCGGTGCACGGCACCGTCGGACTCTGGTCGAAGCATCCGCTGGCGGACGTACGGCCGGTGGACATCAGGCCGGCCGGGGCGGGGGAGGACTGGAACCGGGGTCTGCGGGCCACCGCGAGGACACGGTGGGGGGACGTCGCCGTGTACGTCGCGCACCTGCCCTCGGTGCGCTTCGGCCTGCCCGGCGGGTTCAGCGCCGCACGGCGGGACGAGAGCGCGGCCCTGCTCGGCGCCGCCATCGCCGCCGAGCCGATCGACCGGGTCGTTCTGCTCGGGGACCTCAACGCCGCCGTGGACGACCGTGGTCTGGGCCCGCTCACGGACCGACTGGGGCCCCCGGAGCGGGGCTTCGCGTTCAGCTGGCCCGCATCGCTGCCGGTGGCCCGGATCGACCAGATCATGACCCGGTCGGCGACCGTCACCGACGTGTGGTCGCTGCCCCCCACGGGCAGCGACCACTTGCCCGTCGCCGCGCACATCAGGCTCCGTGCGGGCGCTCCGTCAGGCGATGGAGCCGCCGCCGTCGACGAAGAGGGTCGTGCCCGTCATGTAGGCGTTGCCCGCGACCATCGCGATGGCGGCCGCGACGTCCTGCGGCTCTCCCACCCGGTTCACCGGCAGGCGCTGGGCCGCCGCCTCGTACATGGCCTCGCGGCCGTCCGCCGGCAGCGCGTCCCACAGGGGCGTGCGCAGCAGCCCGGGCGACACGGCGTTGACGCGGATCGGCGCCAGTTCCAGGGCGAGCCCGCGGACCAGGGCCTCCAGGGCGGCGTTGATCGCGCTCTGTAGGGCGGAGGCCCTGCCCGGCCGTACGGACAGGTAGCCCGCGACGACGGTGAGGGAACCCGCGGGGTCCACCGAGACGGAGCGCGCGAGCCTGTAAGCGCCCCAGAACTTGCTGTCCATCGCGGCGTACGCGTCCTCCAGCGGCAGGGTGTCCACGCGGCCCATCGGCGTTTCGGCCGCCGAGATGACCACGTGGTCGAAGGTGCCCGCGGCCCCGGTGAAGGCGGCGATGGCCGCGGCGTCGCGCAGGTCGAGCACCTGCCCGTCCGCCGCCGGGCCGAGGGCCTTCACCGCGCGTCGCACCTTGTCCTCGGTACGGGAGACGACGGTGACCGCGGCCCCGCCGGCCGCGAAGGCGCCCGCGGCCGCGAGGCCCACCCCGGAGGTACCGCCTGCGACGAGGACGCGTCGGCCCTGGAATTCGGTGGTCATGCTGTGCCTCCTGCGGCGTGTTCGGTGGTGGGGTCCGTCGAGCGGGTACGGGCGTAGCTCGGCCGGTCGAGGTCGGTGATCTGTACGGACACGTCGCAGTCGGTTTCGGCGAGCGTGCGGCGGAAGTGCTCGCGCAGGACGGCCAGCGCGCTCGCGCTCACCGCGGTGCGCAGCTCGGGCGCTTTGCCGCCGAAGGTCCGGATGTCGAGGTTCACGAAAGCCTGTTCACGGCTGCCGTCGCCGATGAAGTACGTCTGCGCCCGCGCGGCGCGGCTCTTGAAGTCCTGCACGCGGAACCCGCCCGCTGCGGCGAGTGCGGTGTGCAGCTCGGTGAAGAGAGCCACCGGGTCGGGGGTCTCCCGCACGTTGCCGGAGTACTCGAGTACGAGGTGGGGCATGCCGTGGCTCCTTATGCGTTCTCGGTGGCGGGGGTGGTGGCCGGGGCGGCTGCCGGCCGTGCGGTCCGGGCCGCCGCACGGGGGCCGACGGCGCGGCGCACACCGGTGGCGCTGAGCACGGCGGCCGCGGCGAGGGCGACGGCGGCCAGCACGAGCGCGGCCCGCAGACCGGACAGGAAGGCGTCGCCGGGTGTGGCGGCGCCCACGAGGATCCCCATGACGGCCACGCCGATCAGCCCCCCGATCTGGCGTGAGGCGTTCAGTACCCCGGAGGCGATGCCCGCGTTGCCCGGGTCGACGGCGGAGAGCATGGCGTTGGTCATGGCCGGGACGACCAGCCCGATGCCGGCGCCCGCGACGAGGAACTGGGCGACCAGCGCGGGGTACGAGGCCGAGCCGACGGCCGGCAGCATGGTGAGGTAGCCGAGCGCGGCCAGCGTGCTTCCGCTGATCAGCACGGTCCGGGAGCCGAAGCGCTTCACCAGCGGCCCGCAGGCGAGATTGGCGATCATGATGGTGGCGGTCATGGGCAGGAAGGCGAGCCCGGCGACGATCGGCGAGTAGTCCCAGGCCTTCTGGAAGAAGAGGCTGTAGACGAAGATCAGGCCGTAGAAGGAGAAGTTCACCAGGACGCCGATGAGCGAGGTCGCGGTGAAGGCGCCCCGCTTGAACAGGGTCAGGGGCAGCATCGGATCCGTGCTGCGCCGCTCCACGGCGATGAAGGCGGCCAGCGCCAGCACGAACGCCACCAGGCAGCCGATGACGAGCGGCGCGCCCCAGCCCAGCCCGTTCGCCTCGATGACGGCGCCGGTCAGCGCGCCGAGGGTGATGATCGCCAGCAGCTGCCCCGGTACGTCGAAGGAGCGCGCGGCCCGGCCGGCCGCGGCGCCGCCGGTGCGCGGGGCGCTGGTCTGCGTCAGCCAGACGCCGGCCGCCGCGATGGGCACGTTCACGAAGAAGATCGAGCGCCAGCCGAACTGCGAGATGAGCACGCCGCCGACCACGGGGCCGAGCGCGAGGGCCAGTCCGCCGGACGCCGCCCACAGGCTCACGGCGCGGGTGCGCTCCGCCGGGTCGGGGAAGGACTTGTTCACGATCGAGAGCGAGGAGGGCACGATCATCGCCGCGCCCACCCCCTGGAGGATGCGGGCGATGACCAGCGCCACCAGGCTGTCGGCGGCGCCGCAGGCGAAGGAGGTGACGGCGAACAGGACGAAGCCCGCCTGGAAGATGCGCTTGGGGTCGAAACGGTCTCCCATCGCACCCGCGGTCAGCAGGAACGCGGCGAAGGTGAGCGTGTAGCCGTTGATCACCCACTCCAGGCCGGAGAGGCTGCCGCCGAAGTCCTCGCTGAGGGCGTCCGTCGCCACGTTGACGACGCTGACGTCGAGGATGACGACGACGAAGCCGAGGCAGGCCGCGAGCAGGGTCAACTGCCGTTTGAGGACCGAGCTCTTGGCGGCGTCGGGCTCGGTGGGCTCGGCGCCGGAGCGTTGCGGGCTGTGAGGTTCAGGCATGAATCGTCCTCGGATGGAATGGATGAGGAGGGGAAGGGAGGGAGGGGAACGGGGGAGAGGAGGCGGCGAGGTGGGTGGGTACCTCGTCGTCGTGAAGCCCCGGGGGATCGCGCGCAGCGCGCAGGGACCTACGGAAAGCCGCTCGAGTAGACTGTTCGATGAAGCGTGAACACCAAGAAGTGTATGCCCAGCATCGAACACTTAGCAATCCGGCCCAGGAGGCGCCATGACCGCAGAACAGCCCCCGGCGCCCCGGCACCGCACCCCGCCGGAGCACACGCACCCCCGCGACGTCCCGCTGCAGTCCGCCCTGGCCGCGCTCGCCGACCCCGTACGGATCACGCTCGTACGGGAGATCGGCGAGGCGCAGGACTGGACGCGCGCCTGCGGCAGTTTCGACGTCCCGGTGCGCAAGGCGGCCCTGAGCCACCACTTCGCCGTGCTGCGCTCCGCCGGGCTGATCGAGCAGCGGGACCACGGGGCCAAGCGGTTCAACCGGCTGCGGCGGCCGGAGTTCGACGAGCGGTTCCCCGGGCTGCTGGACCTCGTACTGAGAGAGGCCCCGGACGGCGGGGATCCCGCGCCCGCGCCCTGAGCAGGTCCGCCGTGCGGAGCACGACCCCGCGGTCCACGCTCGGGGCGCCGTACGCGAGGGTCAGGCCGAAGACGCTTCGGAACGTGGACAGGTGCAGCACCACCGCGTAGTTGGCGGCGGTCCGGTTCACCACCGTCCGGAACTCCGAGACGTGCTGGGCGTGCGGGCCCAGCGCCGGATCGACGACACCGACGTTGGTGATGCAGATCCCGGGCGCGCTGTCCCGGCCGGCCAGCGCCCGTACGGCCCCGCGTATCTCGACGTGGTCGCGGGCGAGCGGCCGCCACTCGGTGTCGGCGGCCCGGAAGGCCGACCTGTACCGGGCCGCGTTCGCCGCCAGCCCCCCGTCCCCGAGCCGCAGCGGGGCCCGTACGACGCCGATCCGGCAGCCGGGGTCGGCGAGCAGTCGCGCCCCTTCGCAGCGGCCGCGCAGGGACACCGCCGTGAACAGGTCCAGCTCGGTCCGGTCCGTCGCGGCGGCGAAGGACTCCGCGAGGGCGGTCGCGAAGAACTCGTTGACGGTGACGCCCTGTTCGGCGCAGTACGCCCGCACCCCCGCCGACTCGGCGGCCGAGAGGTCGAGCGCGACGTAGTCCGCCCGGCGCTGCGGCCACGGCGCGGCCCGGTCGAACGGCACCGGCGGCGCGGCCGACGGGGCGGCCGCCCCGGCGACGGGCGGCTCGTACCGCGGCGGCCGGTAGGTGAACCGCCCCGGGTGCGGCGGGAACTGTGCCGGCACGGCCGCGGTCGGTCCCGGCGCCGCGCCGAAGAGGTGCCCGAGCAGCGCCCCCGCCATCACCCCGGTCGTGAAACCGTCCGAGATCGCGTGGTTGCGGGTGAAGAAGAGATGGGTCACCCCGCCCGGCACGTCCTCCAGCGCCCGCAGCCGCCACAACGGGCCGCCGGTCTCCAGTACTTCGTTGAGCTCCTCCCGCAGCACCCGCCTGGGGGAGCGGCCCGCGGGCAAGGCGCCGTGGCGCACCTGCTCCGGGCCGGGCGGCGGGCCCGCGTGGAACCACAGCCCGCCGTCCACCGACTCCCGGATCCGCAGCGTCAGCACGGGCAGCTCCCGCACCCACCCCTCGACGGCCCGGGCGAACTCGTCGGGGCCGAAGAGCGAGGCGACGGCGAGGTGCGTCGTCACCTGGGTGCTGCCGCCGAGCTCGGCGTGCATGTAGGCGAACGACGCCTCGATGTCGTCCAGCTCCCGCAGCGCGTGCCCTGGCCTCACAGCCAGCGCACCTGGTTCGTCACCGTGACGCCGTGGTCCGGGAATTCGAGGGAGAGCACGTCGCCGTCGCCGATGCTGAAACCGGCGTGGAAGCTGCTCCGGTCGGCGCCGAGGAACACGTAGTGCACGGCGTTGGGAGCGCGCAGCGCCGGGTGGGAGAAGAGGTGCCCCGTCATCGACTCCACCGGGTAGTGCAGGGCGTCCAGGCCGGTCCTGAACTCGCCTTCCCAGGCGGTGCGCCCGGCGCGCTCGACCGTGACCCGACCGGTCACCGCCCGCGGTGGCTCGCCGGGGAAGAACCAGGGGGAGACCGAGGCCTCGCACAGCTTGGCGTACGAGAGGTGGGCCGGGTTCTGCCGGAACCGCCCGATGTCGGTCAGGTCATTGCCGAAGGTGTGGCCGAGGTAGACGGCCTCGCCCTTCTCGTCGGTCCGGTAGACGAGGACGACTTCGGCCTCCTCGCAGACGGCCACGGCCGCGGCGGGCACGCCCAGGGGCTCGCCCGATACGCGCAGTGCGCTGCCCGGCCCCTTGAAGAACCAGTTCGGGTGCTCCGGACCGGCCGCCTCGCCCTCGGCGGCCACCTTGACGTTGTGGGTCTGCATGAAGCCGCCGGCGACAGCCGTGCCCGGCGCGTCCGGCAGTAGCGGCGGCAGGGGGCGTACCGCACCCCGGGACGCGGCCGGGATCAGCCGCCCGGGGCCCGCGCCCCGCACCGCCTCGGCGAAGGCGTCCGAGGAGCCGCCCGCGTCGAGCAGGGCCACGGCGGTGTCGGCGGGGGCGGGGAAGAGGAGCAGCGGCTCGCCCGGGGGCGTGTCGGCGAAGCAGACGAACCGCTCGCCCTGGTAGGCGCATTCGAAGAAGGGGGTCATGACGGACGTCCTCCCGGGACGGACGTGGTGGTTGTGGGGAAGAGGAGGGGAGCGCGGCGGCGCCCGGTCACTCCATGAGGATCTCGACGAGGGCCGGCTTGCCGTGCTCCTTGATGTACGCGACCGCGGCGGCGACGGCCGGCGCGATGTCGGCGACCGCCTCGACCCGGGGCAGCGCGTGGATGCCGTAGGACTGCGCGAGGGTGACGAAGTCGACGGGGTTGTCATGGAAACTCGTCGCGATGTGCGCGCGGTCGATGTCGCGGTCGCGGTTCCCGGCGACGCGGGCGGCGTGCTGGGTGGAGTTCAGGTAGAGCCGGTTGTTCATGACGACGACCAGCAGCGGGACGTCGTACGCGGCCAGGGTCCACAGCGCGCTCGGCGTGTACAGCAGGTCGCCGTCGGCCTGGAGGTTGATGCAGAGCCGGTCCTCGTCCCGCAGGGCCAGCGCGGCGCCGACCGAGGCCCCGAGGCCGTAGCCCAGTCCGCCGCCGCCGTTGAGGCCGAGGTAGCTCTGCGGCCGTTCGATGGGCCAGAGCTTCTTGACCCAGCCGTCGATGGTCAGGCTGCCGGTATTGGCGAGGACCCACTGCTCGTCCCGCACCGCGCGGTGGATCTCGTCGACCGCCGCGGCCACGTTGACGACCTCGCGTCCCTTGGCGGCCTCGGCCTGCTCCGCCCAGCCGGTCCGTGCCCGGGTGTGGGCGGCGGCGATCGTCTTGGCCCGGGTGTCGCGCCGCTCGGTGAACGAGTGGTCCCCGAAGGGCCCCTCGGGATCGGTGGCGGCCGAGTGCAGGGCGGTGAGCGTGCGCAGGCTGTCCGCGACGACCGCCTCGGCGACCGGTACGAACTGCTGGTAGTCGGCGGCCCACTTGCTGGTCAGCAGGTCGTTGGAGCCGATGGTGACGACGTGGGCGCCGTTCGCCGGGGTGCCCTGGTCCGTCAGCTCCAGGAACGAGCCGAGCGCGCCGACCAGGTCCTGCACCTCCAGCGCGATGACCAGGTCGGCCTCCGCCAGGACACCGGTGTCCGTCGCCCCGCTCAGGTTGAGCTCGTGGGTCGTGGGGAAGTTCATCCGGTTGCCGCGGTCGACGACCGCCAGCCCCAGGGCCTCGGCGAGCGCGATCAGTTCGGCGACCGTCCGAGGCTCCCTCCCGGAGAAGTCCACGATCAGCACGGGGAGTTCGGCGTCGAGCAGCCGCCGGGCGAGGTCCCGTACGGTCTCGGGCGCGGGGCCCGGCAGGGCGGCGGGCCGCGTCGCCTCCGCGGGCAGCAGCCGTACGCCCTCCTCGATCGGCTGTTCCTGCACGTCGAAGTCGAGCGCCACGAACACGGGTGCCTGCGCCTCGGTCCGGGTGAGCTTGAAGGCGCGGTAGAGGGACTCGATGGTGCCGCGCTGGCTCGTGGGCTGGTCGCACCACTTCACGTAGTCCTTGACGACGGACTCGATGTTCTGCGAGGTGTGGATCCAGTCGATCCAGGGGCGGCGCTTGGCCGCGTCGATCGGGCCGTTGCCGCCGATGACCAGCAGCGGGACCCGGTCGCACCAGGCGTTGAAGATGGCCATCGAGGCGTGCAGCAGGCCGACGTTGGCGTGCACGAACACGGCCATGTGCCGGTTGCCCGCCTTGTGGTAGCCGTGGGCGACGGCGACCGCGATCTCCTCGTGGCAGGCCATGACGATGCCCGGGGAGATGTCGGCGTTGCCCTCGTGCACCAGCGAGTCGTGCACCCCGCGGAAGGAGGCGCCGGGGTTGAAGGCCACCAGGTCGATGTCCTGCTGCCGCAGGAAGGCCACGACCAGGTCGGAGAAGTAGGCCGTCATGCCAGGACCTTCGTTCGCGGGTCCGCGGTCGGGTCCGGAGTCGGGGGATGCCACAGTTTCTTGCCTTCGGTGAATGCGAGCACCGCGTAGGGTCCGGCGCTCGCGTCGAGCTCCAGGCCGAACCCGGGGGTGTCGACGGGGGAGATGGTGTTGGCCGTGCGGTCGACCGCCGGGCGGGGCGTGACCACCATGCGGTCGAAGAACCGGTCGCTCTGCCCGGCCTCGACGGTGAGCGCGTCGGGGTGGGCGAAGGCCAGCGCCCGGCCCGCGTTGATCAGCGGTCCGACCTCGGCGACCTGCACGCCGATCTGGAAGGCGACGCCGTGCTCGCGGGCCAGGGCGACCACCTGGGCCGAGCGCAGCAGCCCGCCGCACTTGGACACCCGGACGTTGAACGCGTCGCAGGCGCCGTCGCGCACCGCGGTGCGCGCGTCGTCGGGGCCGCCGAGGGACTCGTCGAGCATGATCGTGGCGCCGGTGGCCCGGCGCAGCGCACGCAGGTCGGCCCAGGACCGCCGGGGCAGCGGCTCCTCGAAGAGGTCGGCGCCCGCGTCCCGCAGCCGCCCCACCAGGCCGGCCGCGGCCTCGGGGGTCCAGCTCATGTTGGCGTCGACCATGACGGGGACGGACTCGCCGAGCCGGTCGCGTACCGCGGCCACGGTCCGGACATCACGGGCGGGGTCCTCGGAGGCCTTGATCTTCACGAAGTGGAAGGGGCCCCGGGTGTCGAGGAACTCCTGCGGGTCGGTGCCCGTGTCGAGCACCTGCGAGACGGGCAGCGCCGCCGGATCCGAGTCCGGGCCCCGGCCGCCCCGGCCGGGGAGCAGCGCCCCGGCCGGGGCGGCGAGGCGCCGCCCGAGCAGATCGAGTACGGCCGTCTCCAGCAGGCACACCAGGTTGTTGCCGCCGGTGATGCCGAAGGTCTGCTCGAAGCCCGCCGCGTGCAGGTCGCCGAGCAGCTCCGCGGGGTCGGCCGCGCGCAGCCGCGCGAACAGCAGGCCCAGGTCGACGAGTTCGAGGGCTGCCCGGACGGAGTGGCTCGTCTCGCCGGTGACGTACGGGCGGGGCGCGCATTCTCCGAGTCCGCGGTGTCCGTCGACGCTCAGGGAGAGCAGGAGGCTGTCGGAGCTGCGGCGGCGGGCCGCCGGATGGTCGAAGCCGGCCCGCATGGGCTGGGTGACGTGGTGGAGCAGGGCCTCAGCCACGGTGTTCCAGCCCCGGCAGCAGGGTGAAGGCCGAGGTCCAGTTGACCAGGCTGCGGCGGACGCCCGTGTAGAAGAGGTAGTGCTTCCCGGTGGGGAACTTGTGGAGCGAGCCGCGGCCCCGGGTCATCTCGATGTACGTCTTGTGCGCGTCGTCGAGGTCCACGATCGGGTCGGTCAGACCCGACACGAACGCGGTGGGGACGTCGGGCAGTTCGCGCTCCGCGTTCACGTAGTACTCCTCCAGGCGCAGGAGTACGGACCGCGAGCGCCGGGTCAGCCGGCGCACGGCCAGGTCGTCGTGGTCTATGTAGCTGCGGTACTTGGGGTCGTCGGTGAAGTCGGCCGAGTCCAGCCCCGCGTCCCACGGGTCGGTGCTCTCGTCCGCGGCGAGGGCCGCGCGCTCCCCGTCCGAGAGGGTGGCGTGCAGCTTGCCCAGCCACGTCGAGCAGAACACCGCCCCGTCGTAGGGGACGTGGAAGGACGGGTCGTGCAGCAGCGCGGCCATGAAGGATCCGCCGAGGCAGTGCCCGAACAGGGTGAGGGGCACGTCCGGGCCGATCTCCTCGCGGACGGCGGCGATGGCGGCCGCGTAGTCGTCCAGGACCGTCCGGGCATCGGGCATCTCGCTGCGCTCGCCGTCGCTGATGCCGCTGCCGCGCCGGTCGAGCACGTAGAAGGCCACGTCGTTGTCGGCGAACTGCGGGCCCGCCTCCCAGAGCCAACCGGCGTGGCTCTGCAGGCCGTGGAAGTAGAAGACCGCACCCTTCAGGGTGCCGGGCCGCCACACGTGCAGGGCCAGGTCCGCGCCGGGTCGGCGCACGGTGACGATCTCCCTGCGGGTGCTCTGCGGCGCCCTGGTGAGTTCGAGCATGTCAGTTCTCCCCCTTCTCCCGGTCTCCGGATCCGGTGATCTCGGAGACGAAGGCGATGTCCTGCTGGAACGGCTTGTACTTGTACTGGGTGGTGTTGCCGAGGGTCCGGCGGCTCTCGAAGTAGCTGCCGACGGCGCCGTGTGCGACCGGCACCACGACGATCGGGTCCAGGCGGCCGCTGTCGCGCTTGGACGCGTACTCGATGTTGATCAGGCCGAGCTGTTCGTCGATCCGCGCGGACAGCGCCGCGGCGAGTTCGCCGGTGAGCGCGGCGCCCGTCTCGACGACGGCCACGTAGTGCGGCGGCTCCGCCCACCGGGGACCGCACAGGTACAGGCCCATGTCCACGCCGAGCAGCCGGAAGCCGTTCTCGATCGCCTCGGTGACCTGCGCCTCGGTGATCTTCTCGCCGGTGAAGGAGTGGAACACCCCGCTGCGGCGTACGAAGTGCACCCACGGCACGCCGGACGCGTCGACGCGGTCCACGTGGTAGATGTCCCCGGTCCACAGCCGGTACAGGCCGTTCCCCTGGGACATGATCAGGTGGTAGTCCCGGCCGGCCTCGATCTCGTCGAAGAGCAGGGTGCCGACCGTGCCGCCGCTCTCGAGGACCTCCCCGAGCGGCACGTCGGCCGGTACGAACTCGAAGAACGCCTGGCTGACCGCGAGGGGCTGGGAGTGCGTCGTACCGTCGACGGGGATGGTGGTGACGCCCTCCGTGCCGCACGTCATGAACGGCAGCTTGTCGACCCCGGGCAGCACGGCGTCCAGCTTGCCGCGGTACAGGCCTGCCGAGGCGGAGAGCCAGCAGCTGTAGAGGGTCAGGGACGGCCAGACGTCCTTGAGGCTGAAGGCGGGGTCTCGCAGCACGGCCTCCAGGCGGGCGGCCGCCGCCTCGTCGGGCTCGCCGTAGGGCTCGCCCTCCAGCGTCCCGGCGCGCAGGTCCGCCACCAGCCGGTCACCGTTGACGGCGATCAGGTCCCGCAGCGACACCAGGGTGCTGGGGTTGATCGCGGAGATGTAGTGCAGCTCCCGGCCGACCAGGTGCCGGACGCGGTGGTACATGCGCCCCTCGTGGGAGGTGGGCGTCTGCGGCCCGAACCACGGTGCGTCGTACCACGGCGGGTTCCAGTCCAGGCTGTTGATCTGCGGATGGCGGTTGCTGATCGCCTGGTGCTCGACGCCGTGCACGAAGTCGAGGACGTCCTCGCGCACCGTCTGGGTGTCCAGCGTGGCGTGGGGGTGCGCCAAGAGCTCGGGGTGCTGCTCCAGGTAGGTGCCCCACATCGCCTTCATGGCGGGGATGCGGTAGGTCAGCAGCCAGTGCAGGGTGTACGGGACCCGCTTCGGGGTGCCGGTCGTGCCGCTGGTCTTGAGCCAGCGCAGGACGGGGCTGCAGCTGAGGATCCCGCCCTTGGTGCGGGTCTCGCGCTCGATGGGTCCGGCGAAGTCGTCGTACCGCATGATCGGCAGGACCTTGCGGAAGGCGGCCGGCTCGTGGCGCACCGCGTCGTAGCCGTTCTCCTTCCAGTGCAGGGAGCCCGCACTGAATTCGATGATGTCGGCCAGGACGCGGTCCTGGGCGGCCGCGGGGTTGCGCAGATCGGCGAGGAGGTCGGCGCGGGCCTGCCGGCATTCCTCGGCGAAGGGGCCTCGGCGGTCGTTCCAGTGTTCCTGCCAGAGCGACCCGTGGTGTGTGGCCATGGTTGCGATGCACTCCGATGGGTGAGGAAGGGTGCGTGGGGGAGAGGGGTACCGCGCGGGTGTGCCCCGCTCAGCGGTCGATGAGCGCCATCATCCGGTCGTTGTAGCGGGGGCCGGCGACCTTGCCGGGCGCCGCGACCTCCTCGATCCGGGCGAGCAGTGCCGGGTCGAGCACGACCGAAGCGGCCCGGAGGTTGTCCTCCAGATAGGTGCGGCGCTTGGTGCCGGGGATGGGCACGATGTCCTCGCCCTGGTGCAGCACCCACGCGATGGCGAGCTGCGCCGGGGTCAGGCCGTGCTCCTCGGCCAGCGCGCGGATGCGTCCGGCGATGGCCATGTTGTGGTCGTAGTTCGCGCCCTGCAGGCGAGGGTCGTGGCTGCGGAAGTCGGTCTCCGGGTAGCTCTCGGCGCGGTCGACGGAGCCCGTCAGGAAACCGCGTCCGAGCGGGCAGAACCCGACGAGCCCGATGCCGAGTTCGCGCAGCAGCGGCAGGACGCCGTCTTCGAGGTTGCGCTCCCAGACCGAGAACTCGCTCTGGACGACGGACAGCGGGTGCACGGCGTGGGCGCGGCGGATGGTGCTCTCGCTCGCCTCGCACAGCCCCAGGAAGCGCACCTTGCCCTGGGTGACCAGCTCGGCCATCGTGCCCACGACGTCCTCGATGGGGACGTCCGGGTCGACGCGGTGCTGATACAGGACGTCGATGTGATCGGTGCGCAGGCGCCGTAGCGAGGCCTCGACGACCTCGACGATGTGGGCGGGCCGACTGTCGACGGGGGCCGTGGTGCCGTCCTTCAGCTTCATGGGGAAGCCGAATTTCGTGGCGATGACGACCTGTTCGCGGCGGCCCTGGAGGGCTGTGCCGAGCAGCTCCTCGTTGTCGTACGGGCCGTAGGCCTCGGCGGTGTCGAGGAGGGTGACGCCCAGGTCCAGGGCGCGGTGGAGGGTCAGGATCGATTCGGTGTCGTCGGGGGTGCCGTACCACTGGCTCATCCCCATGCAGCCGAGGCCCATGCGGGAGACCTCGAGGCCCTGACGGCCGAGTTTGGTGTGCTTCATGATGCGTTCTCCGTTCGCTGCGGGAAGTTAGATCAGAAGCCATGTTTGTACTTCAGGTCAAGATTTATGTGTCCCAAGTCACGTGAAAACCGTGTCAACATCGCGTTAAACCTGCCTACAAGGGAACTCGACGGCGGCTCAAAATTGACTCCTCGTCTATTCTTGGACGGGTCAACACCGTTGAGGGGGAGTCATGAAGCGGTCGATTCACGTGCAGGGCGAAGAGGTGGCGGTCGTCGGGATGGGCTGCCGGTTCCCCGGTGCCGACGGCGTCGAGGAGTTCTGGGACCTGCTGACGCGCAACGCGGACGCCGTCACCGAAGTCCCGGCCGACCGTTTCGACATCGACGCCGTCTACCATCCGGCCCCCGCGCCACCCGGCCGGACCGCCTCGCGCCACGGCGGCTTCCTGTCCGAGGCCTTCGCCTTCGACTCCCTGTTCTTCGGGATATCGCACGCCGAGGCCCGGGACATGGACCCGCAGCAGCGCCTGCTGCTGCACGTCGCCTGGGAGGCCTTCGAAGACGCCGGGATCCGGCCCTCCACCCTCGCGGGGACCCGGACCGGAGTCTTCGTGGGCCAGGCCACCGCCGAGTACGGGGAAGTGGGCGCCGGCCACGCCGTCTCGGGCATTCGCAGCGCGGCCGGCAGCCGGCTGCGCGCCACCACCGCGGGGCGCCTCTCGTACGCCTTCGACCTGCGCGGCCCCAGCCTCGTCCTGGACACCGCCTGCTCCTCCTCGCTCGTCGCCGTCCACGCCGCGCGGCAGAGCCTGCTGGCCGGCGAGAGCGACCTGGCCGTAGCGGGCGGCGTCAGCTTCGTCCTCTCCCCGGCCGACGCGATCGCCTACTCCCAGGCCGGCATGCTCGCCCCCGACGGGCGCTGCAAGTTCGCCGACTCCTCCGCCGACGGCTTCGTACGCAGCGAGGGCGTCGGGGCCGTGGTCCTCAAACGGCTCTCCGACGCCCGCCGCGACGGCGACCGGGTCCTCGCCGTCCTGCGCGGCAGCGCCGTGGTCAACGACGGGCGCGGCAGCGGCCTGCTCCTCCAGCCCGCCGTCGACGGCCAGGTGGAAACCGCCCGCACCGCCTGGCGGAGCGCCGGGATCGATCCGGCCGACCTGCGCTACGTCGAGGCGCACGGCACCGGCACGGTCACCGGCGACGGGGTCGAACTGCGGGCGCTCGCCGAAGCGGTGGCCGGCCGGCGGCGGCCCGGGGACCCGCTGCTCATCGGCTCGGTGAAGACCAACATCGGCCACGCCGAGGCGGCCGCCGGCATCGCCGGTCTCATCAAGGCGGTGCTGATCACCCGCCACGGCCTGATCCCCGCCTCCCTGCACCTCCACCAACCCCACGGGATCCTCGCCGCAGAGGGCTCCCCGCTCGCGGTCGTCACCGCCAACCGCCCGCTGGACGCCGCGGCCGGAGCCCCGCTGATCGGGGTCAGCTCCTTCGGCATCTCGGGCACCAACGCCCATGTCGTGGTCGGCGCGTACGAGCACGAGGCCGCCGGGGACGAGCCCGGGGACGAGCCCGGGAACGTCGTACGGGCCGCGCGCGCGGCCGAACCGGCCTTCGCCCGCCCCGAGTCCGGCCCGGGAGACCCGCAGCTGCTCGTACTCTCCGCCCGCTCGCACGCCTCGCTGCTCGCGCTGGCCCGGTCGTACGCCGCACACCTGGGCCCCGCCGGACCCGGGCGCGACGTACCCCTGCGGGACCTGTGCGCGTCGGCGGCCCTGCGTCGCGACGCCCACCCGTACCGGCTGTGGGCCGTGGCCGGCACGCACGAGGAGCTCGCCGCCGCCCTGACCGCGCTGGCCGAGGGCCGTGAGGTCCCGGGCGCGGGCGTCGCCGAGGCGGGATTCTCCCCCCGCCCCACCGTCTTCGTCTTTCCCGGCCAGGGTTCCCAGTGGCCCCGGATGGGCCGCGGCCTTCTGGCCGCCTCGCCCGCCTTCCGGAGGGCCATGGCTGCCTGCGACGAGGTGGTCCGCGCGGAACTGGGCTGGTCCCCGCTCGCCTGGCTGGAACGCGATGAACTGCCCGCCGAGATCGACGTGGTCCAGCCGCTCCTGTGGTCCATGGAGGTGGCCCTCGCCGCGACCTGGCGCTCCATGGGCGTCGCACCGGACCTCTGCATAGGCCACAGCATGGGCGAGGCCGCCGCCGCACAGGCCGTGGGAGCACTCTCCCTCGCCGACGCGGCCGCCGTCATCTGCCGCCGCAGTCGGCTGATGAAGCGGCTGGCCGGGCAGGGTGCCATGCTCGCCGTCGAACTGTCCGCCGACGACGCGCGGGACGTCGCCGCCCCGCACGGGCGGGCCGTCTGCGTGGCCGCCGAGAACGCCCCGCTCGGCACCGTCCTGGCCGGCGACGCCGAGGCCCTGCGGCAGATCGGCGAGGAACTGACGGCGCGCGGGCTCTTCAGCCGCCCGGTCCGCGTGGACGTCGCCTCGCACTCACCGGCCATGGACGCCCTGCGCGAGGAACTGCCGGCCGCACTGGGCTCGTTGACCCCCACCGCGCCGCACACCGCCATGATCTCCACCACCCGGTGCACCCCGGTCACCGGACCCGACCTCGATCCCGCGTACTGGATGGACAACCTGCGCCTGCCGGTACGGTTCGTCGACACCGTACGCGGCATCCTCAAGGCCGACGCCCCCGTGTTCGTCGAGGTCAGCCCGCACCCGCTGCTCGTCGGCGCCCTGGAGCAGACCCGGGAGGAGGCGGGGGCGCAGGGAGCGGCCGTTCCCTCGCTGCGGCGCGGGCAGGACGAGCGGACCGCACTGGTCCAGGCGCTCGGCCAGGTGTACGCGCACGGCGGCCGGGTGGCGTGGGAGCAGTGGTTCGGCGCCGCGCCCCGGGACGTTCCGCTGCCCCGCTACAGCTGGGACACCCGTGAGTTCCGGCTGGCCGACGAGCAGCCGGACCCCGCCGCTGCGTCGCCGATCGCCCCGCCCGCCCTGCCCGCCCCGCCCGTCCCGTTCGTGCGCGAGAGCCCGCTCAGCGCCTGGGGTTCGGGCGAGTGGGGGAGCGCGGTGTCCGTGCGCGGGCTGACACCAGTGCCGCCGGTGGTCTACCTCGCGGCCGCCCTGGACGCGGGGCGCGCGCTGGCGGGCACCGCCGACCTGGAACTGGTGGACGCCCGGCTCGGTGACACGTACGTGGACGCCGGCGAGGCCGCCGCCCTCTCGCTGCGCACCACCGTGCTGCCCGCGCCCGGCGGCGGGGAGTGGGAGGTCCGGGTCGAGGCCTTCGGCAAGGGGACGGCGGCCGTGTGCCTGCGGGCCCGGCTGCGGCCGGCCACCGCGGAAGAGGGCGGGGACGGCGACACCGGAACCGCCCGGGTGGACGCCGCACTTGAGCGGTGCACGCGCTTCCACCGCGCCGCTGCCTTCCGCGTGCTGGCCGAGGACCGCGGCTACACGATCGACCCGCGCTTCGACGGCGTACGGCGACTGTGGACCGGGGATGCCGAGGCCGTCGCCCGGATGACGACGCCGGAGGTCCCCTACCCCGCGTCGCTGGAGTCGGCATTCCAGCCATTGCTCGCCGCCCTGCCGGCAGAGCTGCGGCTGCCCGTTTCCTTCGACCGGGTCCGGCTGCCGGAGCGGCTCGACGGGGAGTTTTGGAGCATCGCCCGCCGCACGGCCGGCGCGGACCGCGCGGACGTCGAAGTCGTGTCCGCCGAGGGGCACCGGCTCGCGGTCTTCGAGGGGATCCGGCTGCGCCCCGCGGCCCCCGCCGAAACCACCTCGGGCGCGCTCCGCTCCGGTGCGGGCGCGCTGCTGTCCGCCCTCGCGGGACTCGCGGGGGAGGCCGCCGCATGGCTCGCCCCCGAGCAGCGGGTCGCCGTACGGGCCAAGGCCCAGGCGCCCGTGCAAGCGCCCGCACCCACACCCTGCGCACCTCCCGCGCCGCTGGCCGAACGGCCCGCGCCCACGCCGCGGCCGACGCCGGCCGGGCTGACGGTGGAGGCTTTCGCGTCACATGCGGCGGTGGTGCTCGGCATGCCCGCCGATCTGCTCGACTCCCGAAGGCCGCTGCGCGATTTTGGGCTGGACTCCCTGATGGCGACGCGGCTGCGCCGGCGGGTGCGGGAGGAGCACGGCGTGGACATCGCGTTGGACCGGCTGCTGGGTGGGGCGAGTGTGGCGGAGGTGGTGCGGGATTCGGCCGGATGACGAGGTCAGGGGGGTGCCCGGGCATTGCCAGAAACGTTGACCGCAATCTAAAGTTAATTGGGAGTCAATGTACGGGCACTCCATGCCGACCTGCTGAACGGAATAGCGCGATGGACCCACTCCCCTCCACGGCCCCTCGTACCCCCCCGGGGCGTCGCGAACGGAACAAGCAGAAAGTCCGGGAGAGTGTCTACGCCTCGGCCCTGGCCCTGTTCGCCGAACAGGGCTATGACAAGACCACGATCGACGAGATCGCCGAGCGCGCCGATGTTGCCCGGGGCACTTTCTTCAACTATTTCTCCCGCAAGGAAGACCTCATCACCGCATGGGGTGAACAGCGGCGACACAAACTGCGGGAGCGTCTGGAGATGGTGGAGCCGCATCGCGGCGGAAGCGTGGCCGCCCAGCTGGAACGGTGCATGGTTGCGCTGGCGGATATCAACGAGGAAGAGCGCGAAGTGGCGGGGGCGATGCTGGCCGCATGGGTGAAAGCGGGCCGGCCGCTCCTCGAAGAGCCTTACGCCGCCGAGATATTCGCCGGAATTCTCCAGACCGGGCGGGCCGTGGGCGAGATTTCGTCGGAGGTGGACCCGCAGCGAGTGGGAAACGTGCTGCGTGACGTCTACCTCGGTGTGCTTTACCGCTGGTCCCGAGAAACCGATCCGGACATTTCCCTCCATGATGAACTCCATGGAGTACTCGGCATCTTCCTCCACGGAATCATCGCGGCAAAACGCTGACAAGCCGACCCCGAGGTGGACGCGCTGACCGGTGCGGTACCCCCTGGGTACGCACCGGGTCCCCGCCCGCGCCCCGTACCTGGGAGGCGGGTGACTTCGGTGACCTGGGCCTGCTGGCGAGGTACGAGATCCCCGCGGTGGTCGACCAGCGCAACAAAGCCCTGGGGAAGTGCCGCAGCCTTCGCAGGTCCGTTCGGCAAAGGGGTGAGGCATGGCGCGTACCGGTACGGGCTCGGGCGGGTCGGCCGCGCGCCGGGTCGCCCTCGCGACCGACGGGTTCGGCCGGGAGCACGACGCGGAACTGCCGCTGCTGGTGGCGGCGTTGCGCGAGCGCGGCATCGACGCGGAGGCGGTCGGCTGGGACGACGCCGGGTACGACTGGGCCGCGCAGGACGCCGTGGTGATCCGCTCCACCTGGGAGTACACGCACCGGCTGCCCGACTTCCTGAGGTGGGCCGACCGCGTCGCCGCGGTGACCGCGCTGCACAGCCCCGCCCGGGTGGTGCGCTGGAACAGCGACAAGACGTACCTCGCGGAGCTCACCGCCCGCGGGGTGGCTACCGTACCGACCCGGTTCATCGCTCCCGGCGAAGACGCCCGGCTGCCGGAGCACGGCGAGATCGTGGTCAAGCCGTCGGTCTCGGCCGGCGCCCGCAACAGCGCCCGGTACACCGAGGACCAGCGGGACGCGGCCGAGGCCCACGTGCGCCTGCTGCACGGGGGCGGCGAGACCGTGATGGTCCAGCCGTACATGGAGCGGATCGTCGAAGGCGAACGCGCGCTGGTGTTCCTGGGCGGGGAGTTCAGCCACGCGATGCGCAAGGGACCGGTGCTCACGGACACGGGGCGCGTCGACAACGAGCGCGTACCGCACCCCGACCTGATCACACACGTCCCCGACGCGGCCGAACGGGCGGTGGCCGCCGCGGCGTTGGCCGTGGTGGAGACCCCGGCGGGCGACCCGCTGCTGTACGCGCGGGTCGACCTCGCGCTGGCCGGGGACGGATCCCCGGTCGTGATGGAACTGGAGCTGATCGAGCCCCACCTCTTCCTGACGACGGCCGAGGGCGCCGTCGAGCGCTTCGTGGAGGCCGTCGCCGGGCTGAGCCGCAGCCCGACGGCTGCGGCTCAGTAGTGGCTGTTCATCGCGGTGCGGACCTGCGCGAGGGTGGCCTCGGCGACGGCGTTGGCCCGCGCGTTGCCCTCCCGGAGGACCTGGCGCAGGTACCCGCGGTCCCCGGCGTACGCGGTGCGCCGTGCCCGGATCGGCGCCAAGTGCTCGTTGACGGCCTCGGTCACGTGCTTCTTGAGGGCGGCCGAGCCCGCCGCGCCGATCTCCTCGGCGATCTCCCGGGGGTCCCGGGCCTGGCAGAGGGCCGCCAGCAGGAGCAGGGAGGAGACCTCCGGGCGGGCTTCGGGATCGTAGGTGACGTGCCGCTCGGAGTCGGTCTTCGCACCGCGCAGCAGCCGGGCCGTCTCGTCGGCGTCGGCGGCCAGCGCGATGGCGTTGCCCCGGCTCTTGCTCATCTTGCCGCCGTCGGTGCCCAGGAGCAGCGGGGCGGCGGACAGCAGGGCGTCGGGTTCGGGGAAGAGGGGGGTGCCGTTGCCGTAGCGGTCGTTGAAGCGGCGGGCGATGGTGCGGGTCAGTTCGAGGTGGGGGAGCTGGTCCTGCCCGACGGGGACGAGGTGGGACTTGCAGAAGAGGATGTCGGCGGCCTGGTGGGCGGGGTAGGTGAACATCAGGCCGCTGACGGAGGACTGGCGCGAGTGGGCGATCTCGTCCTTGACCGTGGGGTTGCGGTTCAGCTCGGCGACGGAGACCAGGCTGAGGAAGGGCAGCAGCAGCTGGTTGAGGGCGGGGATCGCGCTGTGGGTGAAGATCGTGGACCGCTGCGGGTCGACGCCGATGGCGAGGTAGTCCAGTACGAGGTCCTCGACGACCTCGGTGAGGTTGTCGGCGACGTCGCGGTCCGTCAGCACCTGGTAGTCGGCGATGACCACGAACGTCTCCACCCCCAGGTCCTGGAGACGGACCCGGTTGTGGAGGGTGCCGAAGTAGTGCCCCAGATGGAGCCGGCCGGTGGGCCGGTCCCCGGTCAGGATGCGGAAGCGGCCCGGGTCGCGGCGGATCTCCCGCTCCAGTACGGCGCTGCGGGTCTGGGCCGTGGGCGTACCCAGCGTGTCGGTGGTGTTCACGGAGTCTCCTGAAAGGTCGACGCCACCCCGAGGCCGGCCGTCCACCCCGTTCCAGGGACACGAAAGGGCCGCCCATCAGGGCGGCCCGGGTCATGCGTGGGAAGTGGCCACCCTCAGAGGGTGCGCCACCAGCTCAGGCACGAGGAACGATGCATGCCGCGATCATACCGTGCGCCGTCTCGGCCCGGATGTGCTCCGGGCCGGGACGCCGTTCCTCAGATCTGGTGGGCTATCTCGCCCGCGACGCGTTCGCCGGAGACCACCGCCGCGTTGAGCGTGGAGTTCTCCACGTCGGTGTGCTCGCCCGCGAAGTGGACGCGGCCCTCCTGCACCTCTTCGTAGCCCGCGAACGAGGTGTACTGGCCGACCTTGTAGTAGTGGTAGGCGCCGAGGTGCCAGGGGTCGAGCGACCAGTGGTCCTCGTACGCCTTCCCGGTGTACGCGGCCGTCGTGCCGGGGTAGAGGCGCTCGACCTGGGAGAGGAACCACCGCACGTCCGCCGCGGGGGCCGGACCGTGGGCGGCTCCGGTGAGCGTGGTGCGGGCGGTGTTCCCGCCGGGGAAGTTCACCAGCAGGGCGGGGGCGCCGCCCGGGCCCTGTGCGACCGAGCCGTCCCAGGCCGTCTGATAGCCGAGCGGGCCGGTGTTGGTGATGCCGTTGAAGCCGAGCCGAGGCCAGGTCTTCGCCGAGAGCTGGGTGACGATCTTCGCGTTGTGGCCCATGCCCTGTTCGCGGATGGCGGTCATCTTGCGGGCGGAGAGGTTCGCCCCCGAGAGGTCGACGTTGCGCAGGGTGCTGAAGGGCAGGGCCAGCACCACGTGGTCCGCGGTCACCGACACCGTGCTGCCCGAGCGGTCGAAGGTGCAGGTGTAGCTGCAATCGCCGTTCTGGCGCAGCGCGATGAGCTCGTACCCCTGCCGCACGGCCCCGGCCGGGAGCTGCGCGGCCATCCCGCTGACGAGCCGGTCGTTGCCGCCGACCAGGTGGTACTTCTCGTCGAAGCCGCCGCCGGCGAAGGTGGCCGAGGACCCGAGGAAGCCGATCATCCCGAGTGCGGAGGCCTCGGCGGGCTCGCCGCCGGACTGGAGCTGGAGGGACTGCACGAGCTGGCCGAGCCGGGAATCGGCGGCCAGCCCGATCTCGTCGAGGTAGTCCAGGCAGGACAGCCGGTCCAGCCGCCGCGCCTCGGGAGTGCTGCTGTTGTAGCGGGCCGTGCCCGCCGCCCGGTACGAGGCGTTGAAGGCCTCGTACGCCTCGGCCACCCAGTCCTCCTGCTGCCGGTCCCCGGTGTACGGGCCGTTGCCGATCCAGGCGGTGTAGTCCCCGTCGTCCAGGGCGCCGCCGTTCGCGTACTCCCGTGCGATGCCGAGGCTGTGGGCCAGGCCGAGGATCGCGGTGTCGGACGAGCTGATGAAGGACCCGCCGTGCTCGTGGACCGCGCCGTTGTCGAAGAATCCGCGCAACGACCAGCAGCGGCCGCCGATGTGGGTGGTGTCGGCCTCGTAGACGGTGGCGGCGACCGGGCGGCCCTGGGTCCACAGCCGGTGCGCGCAGCGCAGCCCCGCGAGTCCCGCGCCGATGATCGCGATACGGGGGCCGGGCGTCGGGCTGTCGCCGGCCGCCGCCGCCCGGCGCGGGGCGAGCGGTGCGCCGGGCAGCGCCGCGGTCGCGGCCAGGGCGCCCGCGGTACCGAGGAGCCGGCGACGGCTGAGCGTACGGCTGCCCGTATCGGCCGACCCGGCTTCGGATGAGGCGAGTCGGCGCTCGGCATGCTCGGCGCGTGCGCGGCGGGTGCGTTCGACGGCCTCGCCGGCGACCTCCTCCACCGGCATGGCGCGCCGACGTGCCTCGGCGTGGGTCGAGAACGCGAGGCGCAGCCGGTCGGGGATGCCGGTGCGGTTGACGGACTGGGGCGGGGCGGCAGGTTCCTGGTGCGGGTGACGCATGCGATGCATGTGATCCCTCTCCTCGGCGGACCGGGTCGGGCAGGCGTGGGGGCCGCGGCGATCCCGGCGGTATCCGTGAGGGGGAGTGAACCGTTGGGGGCACGCCCGGGGGAAACACCGGGTG
>NZ_JBHWVM010000091.1:0-32642 GCF_042736805.1 Streptomyces sp. NPDC060031 | reverse complement strand
GTCGATGTTTAACGTGAAACAACGACCGCCGACGCCCGTCGCGCTTCGTTCAGGGGCGCTGTTTCACGTGAAACATCGCTCCTGTCGGGCGAGGAGCAGCGAGGTCGTGGCGTAGAGCGCGGCCACGGCCAGGATCAGCGGTGCCGACTGGCCGTTGACCGGGAGCATGAGCGAGGCCACGGCCGCGGCGCCGACGAACGCGACATTGAAGAGCACGTCGTAGACGGAGAAGACGCGACCGCGGAACTCGTCGTCCACCCGGGACTGGACGACGGTGTCGGTGGAGATCTTGGCGCCTTGGGTGGCGAGGCCCAGGACGAAGGCGGCGGCCAGCATCGGTCCGGGGGCGAAGAACAGGCCGAGCGCCGGCACCAGGACCGCGGCGCCCGCGGCGCAGACGGTGATCGCGCCGAGGGTGCCCAGCCGTCCCACCAGCCAGGGAGTGATGACGGCGGCGGCGAAGAAACCGGCCCCGGAGACGCCGACCGCGACACCCAGCAGGGCCAGCCCGTCGGACTCGTTGTCCGACCACGAGTAGCGGCAGAGCATGAGCAGCGTGACGAACAGGGCGCCGTAGCAGAACCGCATCATGGTCATGGCGCCGAGCGCCTTGGCCGCATCGCGCCGGTCGGCCAGGTGCCGCAGGCCCTCGGCCATGCCCCGGACGGTGAGGGTGACCCCCTCGGCGACCGACGGGTGGGTCCGGCCCGGGGGGTGGTCGGGCCCCAGGAGGCCGATGGCCAGGCGCAGGGAGGCGAGGGCCGCACACAGGTAGAGGCTCGCCCCGAGCAGGACGACGACGGCGTCGGAGTCGGAGGCCAGCAGCCGGACGAGGAAGGCCAGCCCTCCGCCGGCGACCGCCGCGAGCGTGCCGGCGGTGGGGGAGAGCGCGTTCGCGGTGACCAGCTGGTCCGGACCGACGACCCGCGGCAGGGAGGCGGCGAGCCCGGCCAGGACGAACCGGTTGACGGCGGTCACCGACAGGGCCGAGGCGTAGAACAGCCAGTCGGGCACGTGCGAGACGATCAGCATGCCGGTGACGCAGGCGAGGAGGGCCCGCAGCAGGTTGCCGTAGAGGAAGACCTGGCGGCGGCGCCAGCGGTCGAGCAGCACCCCGGCGAACGGGCCGACGGCCGAGTAGGGGAGCAACAGCACCGCCATGGCCGAGGCGATGGCCGCGGGTGAGGTCTGCTTCTCCGGGGAGAAGACGACGTAGGTCGCGAGCGCCACCTGGTAGACGCCGTCCGCCGCCTGGGAGAGGAGCCTCACGGCGAGCAGGTTGCGGAAATCCCTCAGACGCAGGAGTACGCGCAGATCACGTACGACAGCCATGAGGGCAAGGGTCACATACGCGGAGGGTCCCCGGGCGTATTGCCCGGGGACCCTCCGCGGAAGAACAGCCGAAGTCAAGGTGTCCTCAAGGACCCTTGGGGCTCGACTAGCGCTCGACCTCGCCCTTGATGAACTTCTCGACGTTCGCGTAGGCCTCGTCGTCGAAGTACTGCACCGGCGGGGACTTCATGAAGTAGCTCGAAGCCGACAGGATCGGGCCGCCGATGCCGCGGTCCTTGGCGATCTTCGCGGCACGCAGGGCGTCGATGATGACACCGGCGGAGTTCGGGGAGTCCCACACCTCGAGCTTGTACTCGAGGTTCAGCGGGACGTCGCCGAAGGCGCGACCCTCGAGGCGGACGTAGGCCCACTTGCGGTCGTCGAGCCACGCGACGTAGTCGGACGGGCCGATGTGGACGTTCTTCTCGCCGAGCTCACGGTCGGGGATCTGCGAGGTGACGGCCTGCGTCTTGGAGATCTTCTTCGACTCGAGGCGGTCACGCTCGAGCATGTTCTTGAAGTCCATGTTGCCGCCGACGTTGAGCTGCATGGTGCGCTCAAGACGGACACCGCGGTCCTCGAACAGCTTCGCCATCACGCGGTGCGTGATGGTGGCGCCGACCTGCGACTTGATGTCGTCGCCGACGATCGGGACGCCGGCCTCGGTGAACTTGTCCGCCCACTCCTTGGTGCCGGCGATGAAGACCGGGAGGGCGTTGACGAAGGCGACCTTGGCGTCAATGGCGCACTGGGCGTAGAACTTCGCCGCGGCCTCGGAGCCGACGGGGAGGTAGCAGATCAGGACGTCGACCTGACGGTCCTTGAGGATCTGGACCACGTCGACCGGAGCCTCGGGGGACTCCTCGATGGTCAGGCGGTAGTACTTGCCCAGACCGTCCAGGGTGTGACCGCGCTGCACGGTCACGCCCGTGTTCGGGACGTCGCAGATCTTGATGGTGTTGTTCTCGCTGGCGCCGATGGCGTCCGAGAGGTCGAGGCCGACCTTCTTCGCGTCGACGTCGAACGCGGCGACGAACTCGATGTCACGCACGTGGTAGTCGCCGAACTGGACGTGCATCAGACCGGGGACCTTGGCCGCCGGGTCGGCGTCCTTGTAGTACTCGACGCCCTGCACCAGCGAGGCGGCGCAGTTGCCTACGCCGACGATGGCTACGCGAACCGAACCCATTCCGGTTGCTCCCTGTTTGTTCTCGGACGAGGCCTGCGAGGTGCAGGTCTCACTTTGCAGTTTCGTCGGACGGACCGGGTCGTCTCTGATCCCGTCCCGCCCGCTCACTCTCGATGAGCTCGTTCAGCCAGCGCACTTCGCGCTCGACGGACTCCATGCCGTGCCGTTGCAGCTCAAGCGTGTAGTCGTCGAGGCGCTCCCGCGTACGGGCGAGCGAGGCCCTCATCTTTTCCAGGCGCTCTTCCAGCCGGCTCCGGCGGCCCTCCAGCACCCGCATGCGCACTTCTCGTTCGGTCTGACCGAAGAAGGCGAAGCGGGCGGCGAAGGACTCGTCCTCCCAGGTATCGGGTCCCGTGTGGGAGAGCAGCTCCTCGAAGTGCTCCTTACCTGCTGCCGTCAACCGGTAGACGATCTTGGCGCGGCGCCCTGCGAGTGAAGCGGCGAGAGCGTCTTCCGGGGCGTTGCCCGGTTCTTCGATCAACCAGCCGTTGGTGACGAGCGTCTTGAGGCAGGGGTAGAGCGTTCCGTAGCTGAATGCCCTGAACACCCCCAGCGAGGTGTTGAGCCGCTTGCGCAGCTCGTACCCGTGCATGGGGGATTCGCGAAGCAGGCCGAGGACGGCGAACTCAAGGATGCCTGAGCGCCTGCTCATCCGCCTGCCCCTCATCCGCTTCGGAGTCGTTATGTCGAGCTGATGTATCGGCTCGATACATCCAGACGATAGAACGGGGCGCCCTCGGCTACAAGTGGGGGAGAGGTGACCGGCATCACATCACCAATTCGTACGAGGCAAGTTGCCTGTTTTGGGGTGAACTTCGGCACTGATTGGGTTTTGAGCGTGCGTAGTCTGTGGGCCATGACGCCGGGGGGAACCGGAACTCACCCGCCGCTTCCAGGCCACTCGCCTGCCCGAGGAGTAGTCGTTCGATGAGCGAGCACCGACGCAAACCGCCGCAGCCCGAAGGCGGTGGTCGCGCTGCGGCCCGCCGGGCCGCCCAGCAGCGCCCCGGCCGGGGCGGCGCGTCCGGACATGACGTCCCGACCGCTTCCCCCGGCGGCCCGCACGGGGAGCAGCCCAGTCACGGCAGCCGCTCCGAGGGCCGCCGGGCCGGCGGACGGCCGTCCGCCGGACGCGGTGGTGCCAAGGGCGGTGGCGGGACGGGGCGGCCGGACAAGCGGTTCATCAACTACCCGCGCTCCGACAAGGACGGCTGGAAGCGTTTCGTCCCGTCCTGGAAGCTCGTCGGCGGCACGGCCCTGGGCTTCTTCGCGATCATCACGGCAGGTGCCGGCATCGGCATCGCCTCGGTGAACACACCCGACGCGAACAAGACGGCCAAGGCTCAGAACAACGTCTACCTCTGGGCCGACGACACCCAGATGGTCGCGACCGGCGGGTCCATGAACCGCCAGATCGTGCCCATCGGGAAGATCCCCCGGTCGATGCAGAACGCCGTGATCGCGGCGGAGAACGAATCCTTCGAGTCGGACAAGGGCGTCGACCCGATGGGTGTCGCCCGCGCCGTGTGGAACATGGCCAAGGGCGGATCCACCCAGGGCGGCTCGACGATCACCCAGCAGTACGTGAAGAACACGTACCTGGACTCCGACCAGACGCTCAAGCGCAAGGTCACCGAGCTCTTCATCTCGATCAAGCTGGGTGTGACCGAGGAGAAGAACACGATCCTCGCGGGGTACCTGAACACCGCGTACTACGGGCGTGACGCCTACGGCATCCAGGCGGCCGCCCGCGCGTACTTCGGCAAGGACTGCCAGGACCTGACCCCGTCCGAGGGCGCCTTCCTGGCCTCCGTGCTCAAGGGCCCCAACCTCTACAACCCGGACGGCGGCATCGGCTCCGCGGCCACGCCGCAGCTGAACACCGAGCGGGCCAAGCAGCGCTGGGCCTGGGTGCTGGACCGCGAGGTCACGGTGGGCCGCATGGAGCAGTCCGAGCGGCAGCAGTACAAGGAATTCCCCAAGATCATCGAGTCCGAGCAGGCCCGCAACATGTCCGGGCAGATCGGCTACATGGTCGACACCGCCAAGGCCTACGTGATGAAGACCAAGGGCCTCACGGCGGAGGACCTGGCCAAGGGCGGCTACCAGATCCACACCACCTTCGACAAGCCGAAGGTGGACGCGCTGGTCAAGGCCGTCGAGGAGACCCGCGACGGGTTGATCGACGAGAAGAAGCGGCCCGAGACCGACACCTTCGTCCAGTTCGGCGCGGCCTCGGTGGACGTGAAGTCAGGCGCCCTCGTCGCCCTGTACGGCGGTCCGGGATTCGACAAGAAGCACTTCAACAACAACGCCAACACCACGGGTGTCCAGGTCGGCTCGACCTGGAAGCCGTTCGTGCTGGCAGCGGCCATGCAGTACGGCACCCAGAACTCCAACGGCGCCGGGATCTCTGCCGACAGCAAGTACATGGCCAACGACCTCACCGTGATCAACAACCGTGAGGGCAAGCCGCTGCGTGACAACTCCGGCAAGCCGTTCAAGCAGAAGAACGAGAGCCCGACCGCCTACGGCTACGTGACCCTGAACGAGGCGATGGAGAAGTCCATCAACGTCCCGTTCGCCCAGCTCGTCTTCGACGTGGGCCACGACAAGGTGAAGTCGGTCGCCCAGTCCGCCGGCATCCTCCCGGAGTCGTTCGACCCGAACAACAACGCCTCCTTCGCGCTGGGCACCTCGACCCCCAGCGCCATCCGGATGGCCGACTCGTACGCCACCTTCGCGGCCTCCGGCACCCACCACGAGCCGTACTCCGTGCGGGGCGTCCAGAAGGACGGCAAGGACCTGCCCGGCTTCGAGGCCCCCAAGGCGCAGCAGGCCATGGACAACTCCATCGCGGACAACGTCACCAAGGTTCTGCGCAACGTCGTCGAGAACGGCACCGGCACCAAGGCGAAGAAGCTCGGCCGGCCCGCCGCGGGCAAGACCGGTACCACCGACAAGAACATGTCGGCCTGGTTCGTCGGCTACACGCCCGAGCTGTCCACTTCCGTGACCCTGTTCCGCTCGGACCCCAACGCGGAGAAGAAGGAACTGATCTCGATGAGGGGCGTGGGCGACATCCCGTCCCTGCACGGTGGTGACATCCCGGCCGAGATCTGGACCAAGTACATGAAGGAGGCGCTGAACGGCGTTCCGGAGAAGGACTTCCCGGAGCCCGACAAGATCGGTGTCGTCGCGGACGCCTCCGGTGCGCCCTCCCCCACCCCCTCGATGGTCCCCTCGCCCTCCGCGTCGACGCCGCCCCCGTCGCCGAGCTCCGAGCCCCCGGCCTCCCCGTCCCCGTCCAAGGGCGGCAAGCCGTCCTGCAAGCCGTGGGACCTGTACTGCGACCCGAGTACCGGCGGGGGCAGCAACAGCGGGGCCACGAACGGCGGAGCCAGCGGATCGCCGTCACCATCGCCGTCCCCGACCAGAGGCCGTCCGGGCGGAGTCACCGGCTTCCCGGCCGGCGGCACCGCTGGCTGACCCGGCCGCCCGCTCCACGCCGGCGAGGGCCGTCGCACCCCGTGCGGCGGCCCTCCCCCATGTCCGGCGCCGTACGGCAGGATGAGCGCATGACGAAGGTGCACGAGGACCGGCCCGTACTGCCCACCCAGCAGGACGAGGTCGCCGCGGCCGGCAGCGAGCTCATCGGCGGGCCGCTGGGCCGCCACGCCCGGCTGGGCGGCCACTGGCTGACCCCGGTGCGCGTCGTGGTCCTCGTAGCCCTGGGGATGTTCGCGCTCGGCATGGTGCAGAAACTGCCCTGCTACGACTGGGCGTGGTTCCAGGGAGCCGGCTCGCAGTACACCCACGCCTGCTACTCGGACATCCCGCACCTCTACGTCGTACGCGGCTTCGCCGACGGCCTCGTGCCGTACTTCGACAAGCTCCCCGGCGACATGCAGTACCTCGAGTACCCGGTGCTCACCGGTCTCTTCATGGAGATCGCGTCCTGGCTGACCCCCGGCGGCGGCGCCATGCAGCACCGCGAGCAGATGTACTGGATGGTCAACGCGGGCATGCTGATGATCTGCGCCGCGGTCATCGCCGTGTGCGTCGCCCGCACCCACCGGCGCCGGCCCTGGGACGCTCTGCTCTTCGCGCTCGCGCCCGCCTTCGCACTCACCGCGACGATCAACTGGGACCTGCTCGCCATCGCCCTCACGGCCGCCGCGATGCTGATGTGGTCCCGCGGCCGGGCGCTGTCCTTCGGCGTCCTCATCGGGCTGGCCACGGCGGCCAAGCTCTATCCCGTACTGCTCCTCGGGGCGCTGTTCGTGCTCTGCTGGCGCGCCGGCAAGTGGCGCGAGTTCGCCATCGCGGCGCTCGGCGCGGCCGGCTCCTGGCTCGTGGTGAACCTGCCCGTCATGGCGTACGCCTGGGACGGCTGGACGAAGTTCTACACCTTCAGCCAGGAACGGCCCATCGACTTCGGCTCGGTCTGGCTGCTGATCTCCCAGCGCACCGGCAACCCCCTGGAGGGCGCCAACACGTACGCCACGGGCCTGACGGTCCTCCTGTGCGCGGGCATCGGCGTGCTCACGCTGACGGCCCCGAGGCGCCCGCGCTTCGCGCAGCTGGCCTTCCTGGTCGTCGCCGCCTTCATCCTGGCGAACAAGGTCTACTCGCCGCAGTACGTGCTGTGGCTCATCCCGCTCGCCGCTCTGGCCCGGCCGCGCTGGCGGGACTTCCTGGTCTGGCAGGCCGGCGAGGTCCTGTACTTCCTCGGAATCTGGTTCTACCTCGCGTACACGACCAGCGGCGACAAGCACCAGGGTCTGCCGCTGGAGGGCTACCAGCTGGCGATCGCCGCCCACCTGCTCGCCACGCTCTACCTGTGCGCGGTCGTCGTCCGCGACATCCTGCTGCCCGAGCGGGACGTCGTACGCCGCGACGGGTCGGACGACCCCTCGGGCGGGGTCCTGGACGGGGCCCCGGACGTGTTCGTGCTCTCTGACGCGGCGAGGGCGCCGCAGGATGCGGCGCCCTCGGAGGGACAGCGGGTCGACTGGGGCATGAACCTCAAGGAATGACCGTCAGGCGTCGAGTACCCGGTCGAACTGCGTGGTGGTGTGGCGCAGGTGAGCCACCAGCTCGTCGCCGACCTTCGGCTCGGTCGCGTCCGAGGGCACGAACAGGATCGACACCTGCATGTGCGGCGGCTCGGCGAACCAGCGCTGCTTGCCCGCCCACACGAACGGCGACAGGTTGCGGTTGACGGTGGCCAGACCCGCCCGGGCGACGCCCTTGGCGCGCGGCATCACCCCGTGCAGGGCCTTGGGAGCCTCCAGACCCACCCCGTGCGAGGTACCGCCGGCGACCACGACCAGCCAACCGTCGGAGGCGGCCTTCTGCTGGCGGTAGCCGAACCGGTCCCCCTTGGCGACGCGCGTGACGTCGAGGACCGCGCCGCGGTATTCGGTCGCCTCGTGGTCGCCCAGCCACAGCCGGGTGCCGATGCGGGCCCGGAAGCGGGTCTGCGGGAACTGCTGCTGGAGCCGGGCGAGCTCCGTGGCCTTGAGGTGGCTGACGAACATGGTGTGCAGCGGCAGCCGGGCCGCGCGCAACCGGTCCATCCATCTGATGACCTCCTCGACGGCGTCCGAGCCGTCCGGGCGGTCCAGGGGCAGGTGCAGGGCGAAGCCCTCCAGACGGACGTCCTCGATCGCCGCGTGCAGCTGGCCCAGGTCCTGCTCGGAGATGCCGTGGCGGCGCATCGAGCTCATGCACTCGATGACCACCCTGGCGCCGACCAGGCCGCGGACCCCGTCCACCGAGGACACCGAGCGGATGACCCGGTCAGGCAGGGGCACCGGCTCCTCGCCCCGCCGGAACGGCGTGAGGACGAGCAGGTCCCCGCCGAACCAGTCCTTGATGCTGGCCGCCTCGTAGGTGGTCCCGACGGCCAGGATGTCGGCGCCCAGCCGGGTCGCCTCCTCGCACAGCCGCTCGTGGCCGAAGCCGTAGCCGTTGCCCTTGCAGACCGGGATCAGCCCGGGGAACTGGTCCTGGATCTGCTTCTGGTGCGCACGCCAGCGCGCGGTGTCGACGTAGAGCGTGAGCGCCATGCCCGTCCGGAGCCTCTCTCGGAAAGCTGCGTGGTGCAGCGGTCGGTGTGTGTGGGTGGGGCGGGGTGGTTCAGCGGCGCGACATGTAGATGTCGAGCGCCTTGTGCAGCAGCTTGTTGAGCGGGAAGTCCCACTCGCCGACGTACTCGACGGCCTCGCCGCCCGTGCCGACCTTGAACTGGATGAGGCCGAACAGGTGGTCGTTCTCGTCCAGGGTGTCACTGATGCCGCGCAGGTCGTAGACGCCGGCGCCGAGCGCGTAGGCGTCGCGCAGCATGCGCCACTGCATGGCGTTCGAGGGCCGCACCTCGCGCTTGTGGTTGGCGGAGGCCCCGTACGAGTACCAGACGTGCTGGCCGACGGTGAGCATTGTGGCGGCAGCCAGCGGCTCCCCCTCGTGCTTGGCGATGTACAGCCGCATCCGGTTGGGGTCCTCGGAGTTGAGGGCCGTCCACTGGCGCTGGAAGTAGCTGAGCGGACGCGGGCGGAACTTGTCGCGCTCGGCCGTGATCTCGTACAGGTGCTGCCAGGTCTCCAGGTCGTCGTAACCGCCCTGGACGACCTCGACGCCGGCCTTCTCGGCCTTCTTGATGTTGCGGCGCCACAGCTGGTTGAAGCCCTTGAGGACGTCGTCCAGCGAGCGGTTGGCCAGCGGCACCTGGAAGACGTAGCGGGGCTGTACGTCGCCGAAACCGGCGCCGCCGTCCTCGCCCTGCTGCCAGCCCATGCGGCGCAGCTTGTCGGACACCTCGAAGGCGCGGGGCTCGATGTGCGAGGCCTCCACGTCACGCAGGCGCTTGACCTCCGGGTCCTGGATGCCGGCCTTGATGGCGGTGGAGTTCCAGCGGCGGATGACGACGGGCGGGCCCATCTTCACGGTGAAGGCGCCCTGCTGCTTGAGGTGCGCCAGCATCGGCTGGAGCCACTCCTCCAGGTTGGGGGCGTACCAGTTGATGACCGGGCCCTCGGGAAGGTACGCGAGGTACCGCTTCACCTTGGGCAGCTGCCGGTACAACACGAGGGCGGCGCCGACGAGTTCGCCGGACTTGTCGAACCAGCCGAGGTTCTCGGAACGCCACTCGTTCTTCACGTCGGCCCACGCCGGGACCTGGCAGTGGCTAGCCGAGGGCAGGCTCTGGAGGTACCCCAGATGCTGCTCTCGGCTGATGGTCCTCAGGGACAGGCTCATACGGGGCGTCTCCTCCGGCGGCTTCGCTGGCTATGGCGCGAAGCCTACTGCGACAAGGGCGCCACCCATCTGGGGGACAGGCCGGGCCTGGGCCGGTGGGAGGCCGGCGCCCTGTCGTGGAGGTCCCCCGGTCAGCCCAGCCAGCCGCCGAACAGTCCGCCGTGGGCCATGCCCAGGAAGAAGCCGATGGCCGAGGCCCCCAGCCCGATGATCAGCGCGAAGCGCTCGCGTGTCGTGACGGAGATGAACTGTCCGTAGGCGCCGGTCAGGATCCCGATCAGCCCGGTCCACGAGCTGAGCAGGTGCAGATGGTCGAAGAACCCCGTGATGAACGCCACGGCGCCCAGGACCAGGGTGACCGCCATCAGGGCGTCCTGGAGCGGGTGGGGCTTGCCGTCGGTCGCGAAGAGCGAGATGGAGGACTGGGGTCGCATTGCCTGTGCCATCGGAAGGCACCTCCTGGCTGAAGCAGAGCGGTGCTGCGGGCCCACCTCCGGCAGGGGCCGGGGGCATAGCACCGAGCACACCCGATGGATACAGATTGTGTCCCCCTGGCGCCGGATTTCAACCGGAAGGAGTCGAGCAGGTAGTCTGTACAGCTGCGCGGTGTCTGCTCTTGGACGCCGTGCGCACGCATCACGACCCTCCTGCCACGGAACGACCGTGGCCGCTGAGTCCAAAGGAGGTGGGTTCCACATGCGTCACTACGAAGTGATGGTCATCCTCGACCCCGATCTCGAGGAGCGCGCTGTCTCCCCGCTGATCGAGAACTTCCTCTCCGTCGTCCGTGAGGGCAACGGAAAGGTCGAGAAGGTCGACACCTGGGGCCGTCGTCGTCTCGCTTACGAGATCAAGAAGAAGCCCGAGGGCATCTACTCGGTCATCGACCTTCAGGCCGAGCCTGCGGTCGTCAAGGAGCTTGACCGACAGCTGAACCTGAACGAGTCGGTTCTCCGGACCAAGGTCCTTCGCCCCGAGACCCACTGAACTTCGGTTCAGCGGTAATCGGGACCGAGTAGCACAGCAGCCCAGCAGCAATCCCCGCCGAGAGGTTCATCCATGGCAGGCGAGACCGTCATCACGGTCGTCGGCAATCTCGTCGACGACCCCGAGCTGCGCTTCACCCCCTCGGGTGCGGCGGTCGCGAAGTTCCGTGTCGCGTCCACTCCCCGCATCTTCGACAAGCAGACCAATGAGTGGAAGGACGGCGAAGGCCTGTTCCTGACCTGCTCGGTCTGGCGTCAGGCGGCGGAGAACGTCGCCGAGTCCCTTCAGCGGGGCATGCGCGTCATCGTGCAGGGCCGGCTGAAGCAGCGGTCGTACGAGGACCGTGAGGGTGTCAAGCGCACGGTCTACGAGCTGGACGTCGAGGAAGTCGGCCCCAGCCTGAAGAGCGCCACGGCCAAGGTCGCCAAGACCACCGGTCGCGGTGGCCAGGGTGGATACGGCGGCGGCGGTCAGCAGCAGGGCGGCGGCGGTGGCAACTGGGGCGGAGCCCCCAGTGGCGGCGCCCCGCAGGGCGGCGGAGCTCCCTCCGACGACCCGTGGGCGTCCAGCGCGCCGGCCGGCGGCCAGCAGCAGCAGGGCGGCGGCGGTGGCGGTTGGGGCGGAAGCTCCGGCGGCTCCGGCGGTGGCTACTCGGACGAGCCGCCCTTCTAGGGCAGCTCGCACCCCCACTTCTTGATCACACAGGAGAGACACAATGGCGAAGCCGCCTGTGCGCAAGCCTAAGAAGAAGGTCTGCGCTTTCTGCAAGGACAAGACCGTGTACGTGGACTACAAGGACACGAACATGCTGCGGAAGTTCATTTCCGACCGCGGCAAGATCCGTGCCCGCCGCGTTACCGGCAACTGCACGCAGCACCAGCGTGACGTCGCCACGGCCGTGAAGAACAGCCGTGAGATGGCGCTGCTGCCCTACACGTCCACCGCGCGATAAGGAAAGGGTGACCGAATAATGAAGATCATCCTGACCCACGAGGTCTCTGGCCTCGGCACCGCCGGCGATGTCGTCGACGTCAAGGACGGTTACGCTCGCAACTACCTGGTCCCGCGTGGTTTCGCGATCCGCTGGACCAAGGGTGGCGAGAAGGACGTGGCGCAGATCCGCCGCGCCCGCAAGATCCACGAGATCGCGACCATCGAGCAGGCCAACGAGGTCAAGGCCAAGCTCGAGGGCGTGAAGGTTCGTCTGGCCACCCGCGCGGGTGACGCCGGTCGTCTGTTCGGTTCCGTCACTCCGTCCGACATCGCCACGGCGATCGAGGCGTCCGGTGGCCCGAAGGTCGACAAGCGCCGCGTTGAGCTGGGCTCCCCGATCAAGACCCTCGGTTCGTACCAGGTCTCCGTGCGTCTGCACGCCGACGTGGCCGCGAACGTGGGCATCGAGGTCGTCGCCGCCTAAGGGCTGCGCATGAAGGGCCGCACCCGCTGGGGTGCGGCCCTTCGTCGTTTCCGGACACCGGGGGAACCGTGGAACGGCGGATGTTTCACGTGAAACATCGAGGCTCCCGCAGGGGACTCCGCGATGTTTCACGTGAAACACGCTCGCTCCACGTGAAACTTGCTCCTAGCGGGTGGCCCCCGAGACCAGCCAGCGGCCCGATCGGGCGCGTAGCTGGAGGGTGGCCATCCGGACCAGCATCATCAGCGTCATGGCCCACCAGAGCGTGGTCAGGCCGCCGCCCACGGCCGGGACGAGCAGTGCGGCCGGGGTGAACACGGCGAGCGTCAGCAGCATGGCCCAGGCCAGGTATCGGCCGTCGCCTGCGCCCATCAGGACTCCGTCGAGGACGAAGACGATCCCGGACACCGGCTGGGAGAGGGCCACTACGAGGAGGGCGGGGAGCATGGCGTCCTTGACCGCTGGATCACTGGTGAACAGCGGGATGAAGAGCGGGCGGGCCGCGATCACGAGAATGCCCAGGACGATCCCGGAGGCGATCCCCCACTGGACCATGCGGCGGCAGACGGCCTTCGCGCCTTCGGTGTCGCCCGCGCCCAGGTAGCGGCCGATGATGGCTTGCCCTGCGATGGCGATGGCGTCCAGGGCGAAGGCCAGCAGACTCCACAGGGCGAGCAGGATCTGGTGGGCCGCGATGTCGGCGTCGCCCAGCCGGGCTGCAACGGCGGTTGCGATCAACAGGACCGCGCGCAGCGACAGCGTGCGGACCAGCAGCGGCACGCCGGCCTGGGCGCAGGCCCGGATGCCGGTGGCGTCGGGGCGCAGTGAGGCGCCGTGCCGTCTGGCGCCGCGGACGACCACGACGAGGTAGGCGGCGGCCATGGCGCACTGGGCGATGACCGTGCCCCAGGCGGAGCCGGCGATGCCGAGGCCGACGCCGTAGACGAGTGCGGCGTTCAGACCCGCGTTGAGGGCGAAGCCCCCGACGGCTACGTAGAGCGGGGTCCGGGTGTCCTGGAGGCCGCGGATGACACCGGTGGCGGCGAGCACCATGAGCATGGCCGGGATGCCGAGGGCGGAGATGCGCAGATAGGTGACGGCGTACGGGGCGACGGTGTCGGAGGCCCCGAACAGGGAGATCAGCCAGGGCGCCGCGGGCAGGACGAAGGCGATGACGGCCGCGCCGAGGAGGAGGGCGAGCCAGATCCCGTCCATTCCCTGCCGGATGGCTGCCTGCAGATCGTCCGCGCCGACACGGCGGGCCACGGCCGCGGTGGTGGCGTAGGCGAGGAAGACGAAGACGCTCACGGCGGTGGTCAGCAGAGCGGCGGCGATGCCCAGGCCGGCCAATTGGGGCGTGCCGAGGTGTCCCACGATGGCGCTGTCGGCCATCAGGAAGAGGGGTTCGGCGACGAGTGCGCCGAAGGCGGGGACGGCGAGTGCGAAGATCTCTCGGTCGTGCCGTCTCGGGGCAGCCTTCGGCGCTGTGGGGGCCTGTGTCATGGGCTCAATCTAATCTTCCACAGGTAATAGACGCAAGGGTGTTTGAATCCTTACCGAAGCGCTGACTTGCGCGTTCTCCGCACCTCGTTGGTGGCGATCTTGAGACAGTGGCCAATATTTTTCCGCCGCACAGGCTGCGGAGAAAGAAATCGCAGGTCAGAAGGGGTGACGGGGTGGGTCAGGTGATTTTGTCCACAGCGTCGTCCCCCGGTCCGTACACAGCTTCCGGGGACTTACCCACAGCATTGGCGCCGTCGTCCACATCTCATCCACACAGCCTGTGGATAACAGGATTGGCTGACGTCGCCCGCGGGCCTACCGTGGTTCGTTGCCCGACTCGCCGACAGCGGATTCGGGTGCCCCAAATGTCAGAGCCGTGTCGTAGAAAGAGTGACACGGCGAGGTCCGCGTTGCGGACGGGAGGAGGCGGCCCGGTGAGCATGCCCGAGCCCATGGACGACCCCTGGGCCGACAGTGGTCCAGGAGACCGTCTGCCCGCCCGTCCGCGCCGTGGCGGGGAAGGCCGCGGCCGCGGGGACGAACAGCACGGCCGAGGCCGCGAGGGCGGCTCCTGGGACGGCGGCGGAGGCGGGTTCGAGCGCGTCCCACCGCAGGACCTCGACGCCGAGCAGTCCGTGCTCGGCGGCATGCTGCTCTCCAAGGACGCCATCGCCGACGTGGTCGAGGTGCTCAAGGGCCACGACTTCTACCGGCCCTCGCACGAGACGATCTACCAGGCGATCCTCGACCTGTACGCCAAGGGCGAGCCGGCCGACCCGATCACGGTCGGCGCCGAGCTGACCCGGCGCGGCGAGATCAGCAAGGTGGGCGGGGCCTCGTACCTGCACACACTGGTGCAGTCCGTCCCGACCGCGGCGAATGCCGAGTACTACGCGGAGATCGTCCACGAGCGGGCGGTACTGCGTCGCCTGGTCGCCGCCGGTACGAAGATCACGCAAATGGGTTACGCCGCGGACGGCGACGTCGACGAGATCGTCAACAGCGCCCAGGCGGAGATCTACGCCGTCACCGAGCAGCGGACCTCCGAGGACTACCTGCCGCTGGGCGACATCATGGAGGGCGCCCTCGACGAGATCGAGGCGATCGGGTCGCGCAGCGGCCAGATGTCCGGTGTCCCCACGGGGTTCACCGACCTCGACTCGCTGACCAACGGCCTCCACCCGGGCCAGATGATCGTCATTGCGGCCCGCCCCGCCATGGGAAAGTCCACCCTTGCGCTGGACTTCGCCCGTGCCTGCTCCATCAAGAGCAACCTGCCGAGCGTCATCTTCTCCCTCGAAATGGGCCGCAACGAGATCGCGATGCGCCTGCTATCGGCGGAGGCCCGCGTGGCGCTGCACCACATGCGCTCCGGCACGATGACCGACGACGACTGGACCCGGCTGGCCCGCCGGATGCCGGACGTCTCCGCCGCCCCGCTGTACATCGACGACTCCCCCAACCTGTCGATGATGGAGATCCGCGCGAAGTGCCGCCGGCTCAAGCAGCGCAACGACCTCTCGCTCGTGGTCATCGACTACCTCCAGCTGATGCAGTCGGGCGGTTCGCGCCGTCCCGAGAGCCGCCAGCAGGAGGTCTCGGACATGTCGCGAAACCTCAAGCTGCTGGCGAAGGAGCTGGAGGTCCCCGTGATCGCGCTGTCCCAGCTGAACCGTGGCCCCGAGCAGCGCACCGACAAGAAGCCGATGGTCTCCGACCTGCGTGAGTCCGGCTCCATCGAGCAGGACGCCGACATGGTGATCCTGCTCCACCGCGAGGACGCGTACGAGAAGGAGTCGCCCCGTGCGGGCGAGGCCGACCTGATCGTGGCGAAGCACCGTAACGGCCCCACGGCGACGATCACCGTCGCTTTCCAGGGCCATTATTCGCGGTTCGTGGACATGGCCAACACGTAGCATCCGATCATGGATGCCCTATCTGAAGACCTGGAGCTGCTTCCCGCCACCCGCCGCGCGCTCGGGCACCGGATCGCCGTCGCGCAGAGGGACGGGCGGGCCCCCTCTGTGGTGGCGGCCGTGGTGCGCGGAGGCGAAGTGGTCTGGGAGGGGTCGCGGACCTCCGCCGAAGGCCACGGCCCCGATGGGAACGTGCAGTACCGGATCGGCTCGATCACCAAGACCTTCACGGCCGTTCTGGTGTTGCGGCTGCGGGACGAGGGGCTGCTGGGGCTCGGGGATCCGGTGGAGAAGTATCTGCCGGGGACGGGTGTCGGCGAGGTGACCGTCGGTCAGCTCCTGGCCCACACCGGCGGCTTGGCGGCAGAGACCCCGGGCGAGTGGTGGGAACGCTCGTCCGCGGCGCTGCGGCCCGAGCTCTCGGACGTACTGGGCGAGCAGCCCTTCCGGCACGAGCCCGGCCGGCGGCACCACTACTCCAACCCCGGCTACACGCTGCTGGGTTCGCTGGTGGAGGCCGTGCGCGGGAAACCGTGGGAAGAGGTGCTGCACGCCGAAGTGCTGGAGCCGCTGGGGCTGCACCGTACGAGCGCTCAGCCGCAGGCTCCCCACGCCGGGGGATGGGCGGTGCATCCGTGGGCCGACGTGATGATGCCGGAGCCTCTGGAGGACCTGGGGCTGATGGCCGCGGCCGGTCAACTGTGGTCCACGACTGCCGACCTGGCGCGCTTCGCGGTCTTCCTCGTACGAGGTGACGAGCGGGTGCTGAGCGCCGAGACGGTACGGGAGATGCGTACGGCGGCGGCTCCCCCGGAGCCGGGGGCCGTCGACCTCGGGTACGGACTCGGCATGCAGTTGATGAACAACGCCGGGCGTCGGCTCGCCGGGCACTCCGGCTCGCTGCCCGGGTTCGTCGCGGGGCTGTGGCTGAGCGAGGCGGACGACGTGGCGGCCGTGGTGCTGGCGAACTGCACATCGGGGCTGCCGGCCGCGACGGTGGCCGCGGACCTCGTGACGATCGTGGCGGACGCGGAGCCGTCCTTCCCCCAGCCGTGGCGGCCGTTCGGGGAGGCTGATCCGGTGGCGCTGGAGCTGTGCGGGCCCTGGTACTGGGGCACGGGCGCGTACGCCCTCCGGTTGACCGCGGACGGCCTGCTGGAGCTGGGCGCGCTGGGGGCGACGGGGCGGGCGGCCAGGTTCCGGCTGGAGCCGGACGGCAGTTGGACCGGCCTGGCGGGTTATTACGCGGGGGAGTCGCTGCGGGCCGTGCGGCGGCCGGACGGCGCGGTGAGCCATCTCGATCTGGGCTCGTTCGTGTTCACGCGGGAGCCGTACGACGCGCAGGCTCCGGTGCCCGGCGGGGTGGATCCGCAGGGCTGGCGCGGCATCGGCTAGTACTCGCGTTTCTATGCGACGAGTTCGCGCTCCAGCGGGGTGCGGAAGCGCGGGGTGATGCGGGCGTCCCCGATCCACTCGGCGAGCCGGGCGGCTTCGGCGGCGACCGCCTGCTCGGCGTCGCGGCCGGGGCTTCCCAGCAGTCGGTGCACGATGGAGCCGTCGGCACGCTGCGCCCAGCCGCCGACGATCTCGCCGTTCCACCAGACGGTGGGACCGATGTTGCCGGCGTGGTCGAAGAGGGCCGGCCGGTGCGCCGGGTCGAGGTGGAAGCCGCGGTCGGCCCACCCCATACCGCTCGGATCGAGACCGGGCAGCAGGGCCGCCCAGGGCTCGGTGGCGGGTTCCGGCGCGGCGTCGCCGGGGCCGACGAGGGCAGTGGTGCCGTCATCGAGCCGCACCTGCTCGGGGCCGACGGCGGCCAGGGCCTTGCGGACATCGGTGAGGGTCCACCCGGTCCACCACTTGAGGTCGGCCTCGGTGGCAGGGCCGTAGGCATGGAGCCAGCGGCGGGCGAGCTCGGTACGGGCCTCGGCGGCCGGTACAGGGGGCCAGGGCTCGGAGTGGACCCAGCGGAACTGGCTGGAGGTCCACGAACCGCGCGGCCGGTCGCGACGGATCCGGCCGTCGGCGGCCAAGAGCCGGATGACCCGGGTGGCGACCCCGGTCTCCGTCTCGTACTTCTTGCCGCGGCCGATGGTGATCTTCTGGCGAAGGGCCGGTACGGCGGCGGAGAGCTGGCTGCCCGTGCAGGGGCCACGGTCGTCGAGGGCTTCGAGCGTGGCGGCCTCGGCGGTGGCCAGCCAGGCGGCATCGAGGCCCTCGCCGTCCTCGGCGAAGTGCTTGAGGAGGGTGCGCCGTTCCTTCACCGCAATGCCCCGGGCGGTGGAGGAGTCCACGTACGGGGCGAGTTCGCTGGAGACTGCGAAGAGCGTGTTCCGCATGCTGAGCAGCCGGACGAGGCTGACGTCCTCGTAGAGCGCCCGCTCGATCGCGGCGGGCCCGCCTTCGGTCAGCCGGGCTCGGGCCGAGAGGAAGACGGTCGCGGCGTCGGTGGCGTGCAGGGCGACGACGGAGTCCGCGGCCTGGGCCGCCTCTGCGGCACGGGCCGACGGAGCCAGGCGGTGCCGGCGGCCGAGCCGGCGGCGGCGCTCGGCGGTGGTGATGAGGGGAAGGCTGCTCATCCTTCCGATCGTAGGCCGGGACGCACCTGGCGTCCCGGCCTTTCCCCCTTCGAGTCCGGGACCGGTCAGAGCTGGAGCTTGAACCCCACGTGGGAGGCGGTGAAACCGAGCCTCTCGTAGAAGCGGTGGGCGTCGGTGCGGGTTACGTCCGAGGTGAGCTGCACGAGTTGGCAGTTCTCGGCGCGGGACCGCTCGACCGCCCACTCGATGAACCGGGTGCCCAGGCCGCTGCCGCGCTCATCGGCGTGGATGCGGACACCCTCGATGATCGAGCGGGTGGCGCCCTTGCGGGACAGGCCGGGGACGATCGTGAGTTGGAGGGTGCCGACGACACGGTCCCCGCGGACGGCGACGACCAGGTGCTGGTGGGGGTCGTCGGTCAGGCGCTTGAGGGCCGCCGCGTACGGGGTGAGGTCGTCCGGGGATTCACGGGTCGAGCCCAGCGGGTCGTCGGCGAGCATGGCGACGATCGCGGGCAGGTCCTCCTCGGCAGCCGGGCGAATCGCCAGCTCGGGGGTGGCTTCCGTCATGGTCGGGTGGATCCTTTCTCAGCCGGCTGCCACGGTGAGCGGAGCCCAGCGGCGGGTCCAGTCTCCGGGCAGGCCGGTGGTGTCTCGGGTCATGACGGCGTTGAAGGCCACGGAGTCGAGGCCCCGGTCCTTGAGCCAGGCGAGCAGCTCCTCGTGGCGTACGTCGACGTCGGTGCGCAGCGGTCGTTCGGTCGTGGCGGCGAGGCCGGCGACGAGCGCCTCGGCGGTGGCCTGGTCGCGGGCGATCAGCGGGCCGATGACATGGGTCTCCATGTTGGGCCAGATCGCGGCGTAGCCGATCAGCTCGCCGGCCGAGTCCTCGGCGACCAGCAACCGGTCCGTGAAGGCGGGCAGCCGGGTGATCAGGTGGGTGCGGTCAGCGCCGAAGACCTCGGCGTCCAGGCGGAGGATCCGTGAGATGTCCTCGGCGGTGGCCGGCCGGACCGGGACGGTGCCCGTCGCGGGAGCGGTCTCGTCACGGCGGAACGTGCCGCGGAGCATCTCGGCGCGTCCCGTGGTGTCGAAGCCGAGCTCCTCGTAGAGGGGGCGGCCGTTCGGAGTCGCGTGCAGGGTGAGCGGTACGCCCTTCAGGACGTCGTCGCAGACGTACGCCATCAGATGACGGCCCAGGCCCTGGCGGGCGTAGCGGTCGGCGACCAGGACCATACCGATGGCGGCGAGCTCCGGCTCGGCCTTGGTGTGTCCGTACGGGGTGACGACGCAGGCCGCGGCGAGCCCCCGGCCGTCAGGGGCGTCGATGCCGTAGCCGCTTCCGGCGGCGAGAAGCAGTCCCCATTTGTGGTCCTCGCGTGGCCAGCAGCGGTCCTCGGAGAGATCGGCGCAGTGGCGGAGGTCGTCCACGGTCAGCGCGCGGATCGGGAGTTCGGTGAGCTGTGGTGGTGTCACCGGCCCAGACTGGATCATCGGCCGGAGGCCGTCCAGAGGATTTGGACCAGAGGATGGGGGGACTGGATGTTTCACGTGAAACCAGCCGATGTTTCACGTGAAACATAGTGCTCCGCGTGAATGTGACGGGCTAGCCTCGATGGCTATGACCACCCTGCACCTCTTCGACCTCGACGGGACGCTGATGTACGGCTCGGCGGCCCCGGTCGAGATCTCCCGGCAGCTCGGGCTGACAGCTGAGATCGCCGAACTGGAGCGGGCCTTCGGCGCCCAGGAGATCGGCCCCCACCAGTTCTCGGTGGCGGCGCAGAGCCTCTGGACCGGCTTGACCCCCGCTCATGTCCGGGCGGCGTTCGAGGGCTCCCCGTGGCTGTCCGGGATCCGCGAGGTGTGGCAGGAGATCCGGGAACGCGGGGACTACTGCGCGGTGATCTCGCTGTCGCCGTCGTTCTTCGTGGAGCTGCTGCTGGAGTGGGGCGCGCACGCCGCGCACGGCTCGCTCTTCCCCGAGGTGCCGTTCACCCGGCCTGTGGACGTGGCGGGAATCCTGACGCCCGAGGGCAAGGTCACGGTCGCTGACCGGCTGTGCGCGCAGTACGGGGTGAGCCGGGACGACTGTGTCGCGTACGGGGATTCCCTGACCGATGTGGCGCTCTTCGACGCGGTGCCCCGGTCGGTGGCGGTCAACGCACGGCCGTACCTGGCAGAGCGGGCGACCCATGTCTACACGGGCCGGGACCTGCGGGAGGCCTATCAGCTGGCAGGCGGGGCGCGCCCGGGAGTTGAGGCATCTTAAGAGGAAAGTGGGTTCGAAACGCGGAATTCCCGCATTTCCCCGCAAGCCCTTGAAAGGGCTGGCACGCTGTGAAACCCGGAACCACGGATCTGAGGCCGTGGCGCGTGCAGACTGACCGAGATGCTTGAAGCGAGGCACCGCATGGACGCTCCGCCCACCAGACCGGCCAGACGAAGGCCGGCTCGGATACCCTCCGGGGGCGGCGCGACCGAGCCCTCCCCCGATGCCGTACTCATCCGCCGTACGCTCGCGGAGATCGCACCCGTCGCCGACAAGGTGACCTCGTATTTCTACGCCCTGGTGTTCACCGGCCAGCCGGAAGTCCGGGGCATGTTCCCCGCCGCGATGGACGTGCAGCGAGACCGGCTGCTGAAGGCGCTGCTGACCGCCTCCGAGCACATCGACGATCCCGACGTCCTCGTCCCGTACCTGCGCAGGCTGGGCGCGGGGCACCGCAAGTACGGCACCATGGCCGGCCACTACCCGCTGGTGGGCGAGGCCCTCATCGGGGCGCTGGCCCGCTACGCGCAGCTGACCTGGGGGCCCGAGGCCCAGGCCGCCTGGGTGCGGGCGTACACCACGATCTCCCAGATCATGATCGACGCGGCGGCCGAGGACGAGATGAAGGCCCCGGCATGGTGGCATGCCGAAGTGGTCTCCCACGATCTGCGCACCCCGGACATCGCCGTGATCACCGTGCGCCCCGACCAGCCCTACGCCTTCCTGGCAGGTCAGTACACGAGCCTGGAGACCTCGTGGTGGCCGCGGGTGTGGCGGCACTACTCCTTCGCTTCGGCGCCACGCACCGACGGGCTGTTGTCCTTCCACGTCAAGGCCGTCCCGGCGGGCTGGGTCTCCAACGCGCTGGTACGCCATGCCCGGCCCGGGGACGTGATCAGGCTCGGGCCGCCGGCAGGATCGATGGTCGTGGACCACAGCACCGACAACGGCATGCTCTGCCTGGGCGGTGGCACCGGAATCGCGCCGATCAAGGCGTTGATCGAGGACGTGGCCGAGCACGGTGAACGACGCCCGGTGGAGGTGTTCTTCGGCGCGCGCAGTGACAGCGACCTGTACGACAAGGACACCCTGCTGGGGCTCCAGCGCACCCACCCGTGGCTTTCGGTGCGGCCGGTGGTGGGCGCCGACGGGCTGGCAGGGCAACTGCCCCAGGCGGTCGGCACGCACGGGCTCTGGAGCTCGTACGACGCCTTCATCTCGGGCCCCGCGGCGATGATCCGCAGCGGAGTGGACGCCCTGAAGCGGATCGGGATCCCCGGCGAGCGGATCCGGCACGACGCCGTGGAGGAACTGGCAGGCGTCGCCGGCTGACACCGGCAGGCGCCCGCACTCCACAGGTCGGCCCGGGCCGGGAGCCGGCCCGGGCCAAGGGATCGGGCCGGGCGGTGGATCAGCCCAGGTCGGGAGCGTGCATGGCGCGCACTCCCTCGATGTTGCCGTCGAGGTAGTGGCGCAGGGACAGCGGGACGAGGTGGACGGCGGCGATGCCGACCCGGCTGAAGGGCACGCGGACGATCTCGTACTCGCCCTCGGGCTCGTCGATCTCGGGGCCGTGCCGTAGCCCGGGATCCATGGATTCGAGGTGGCAGACGAAGAAGTGCTGCACCTTGACGCCGGTCACCCCCCGGTCGGCGATGTGCTCGACGGTGTCGACGAAACAGGGCACCACATCGGTGATCTTCGCGCCTAGTTCTTCGTGGACCTCTCGGTGGAGGGCGTCGACGACGGTGGCGTCCGAGGATTCCACTCCGCCACCGGGAGTGAGCCAGTACGGGTCGATGCCGGGCTTGGTGCGCTTGATGAGGATCAGGTCGTCACCGTCGAGCAGGATCGCGCGGGCGGTGCGTTTGACCACGGGACGTTCGGTCATGGGAGAAGAGTGGCCCAGGACTCCGCTTCTGAAACGCGTCGGCGGCCGGAACCCGATGGCTCACCACTGCGCGCCGGCGCTCAGCAGCCGTGCGTGGGCCCTCGCGAGGTGGGCGAGGGCGAGGCTGCCGCTGCGTACGACGAGGAACCACGTGCGCAGCGGCGGGACCGCGGGCTCCAGCAGGGCGACGACCTGCCCGCGGTCCAGCGCGTCCTGGCAGAGGTAGCGGGGCAGGACCGCGAGCCCGGCGCCGGCCCGGACGCATTCCAGTACGGCCCGCAGATCGGGTGTGACGACGGTGGCCGCCGCATCGGGCAGGGCGTCGAAGACGGTGGCCCAGTAGCGGGCGACCAGCGGCAGGCTCTCGTGCACCTCGACGAGCGGGATGCCCTCCAGGGCGTCGGTGCCGTGTTCGCGCAGCCGCTCCGGATCGATGAGGGCGGCCCAGTAGGGCGCGGCCACCAGGACGTGCTCCTCGTCGCACAGGGCGGCGGCGTTGAAGAGCGCGCCGCGCGGGCGGGCGGTGGTGACGACGAGGTCGTGGTGTCCGGCGGCGAGCCCTTCGAGGGTCTCCGCGGCGTCGGTCTGCAGGGCGGTGCGCAGGGTGTGGCCCTGCCCTACCAGCGGTGCGAGCGCGGGCAGGACACGCAGGCTCAGGAACTCGGGGGGCCCGGCGAGGTGCAGGGTCCGTGCGCCGCCGACGGCCTCGCGCTCCGACTCGGTGATCCGCAGCAGGGCGTCGAGGTGGGGAGCGGCCTTGTGGGCGAGTTCGTCGCCGACGGCGGTGGGGGTGACGCCGCGGGCGCGGCGGTGGAAGAGGGGTCGGCCCAGTTGGCGTTCCAGCGTGCGGATCTGGGAGGTGACGGCGGGCTGGGACAGCCCGAGGAGCGCGGCGGCCCGGGTGAACGAGCCGGCCCGGTGCACGGCGACGAAGGTGCGCAACAGGGCCAGGTCCATTTCGGCCCCTCTCGGTGGGGGCCTTCAACTATAAATATGCCGATAGGGTCCTGTCGTTACCGTGATTGGACTCTGACACCGAGTCAACTAGCCTTGTGCAAGTGGTTCTTCGCGCGCGGAACCCGAAGCGGTCCGAGCCACTTGGGGGGAGGCTCGGACCGCTTTTCCGTGGCGCGTTCACGCGGGTCTCAGGCGCCCTGGCCCGCGCGATCAAGGGCTCGCAGCACGTCCGCGACGAGGTCCTCGGTGTCCTCGGCCCCGGCGGAGAACCGGATGAAGCCCTCGGGCACGTCGTCGCCGCCCCACCGTCCGCGCCGCTCGGCGGTGGACCGGACCCCGCCGAAGCTGGTCGCGTCCTCGACCAGGTGCAGGGCCGCCATGAAGCGCTCGGCGTGCGCGCGGTCGGGCAAGGTGAAGGAGACCACCGACCCGAAGCCCCGCATCTGGCGGGCGGCCGTCTTGTGCGACGGGTCCGCCGGCAGTCCGGGGTAGCGCAGTCCGCTTACGTCGGCGCGCTCGGCGAGTGCCTCCGCGACCGCGAGGGCGTTGGCCCACTGGCGCTGGGCGCGCAGTTGGATGGTGGCCAGGGACCGGTGGGCGAGCCAGGCCTCCATGGGACCGGGGATCGCGCCGACGATCTTGCGCCAGCGGCGGATGCCCGCGGCGAGCTCCGGGTCGCGGCAGACGACGTAGCCGAGCAGTACGTCGCCGTGGCCGGTGAGGCCCTTGGTGCCGCTGGCGACGGAGAAGTCGGCGCCGAGTTCCAGGGGGCGCTGGCCGAGCGGGGTGGCGAGCGTGTTGTCGACGGCGACCAGGGTCCCGCCGGCGTGCGCCGCGTCCACGAGGCGGCGCACGTCGCACACGTCGAGCCCGGGGTTGGACGGGGTCTCGATCCACAGCAGCCGGGCCCCGTCGAGGGCCGTGAGCTGCGCGTCGTCACCGGTGGGGGCGGTGCGCACGCGGATGCCGTAGGCCTCCAACTGCTCGCGCAGCAGCGGCAAGGCCTGGTACCCGTCGGAGGGCAGGACGACGGTGTCGCCGGTGCGGGCCTGGGAGAGGAGCACGGCGGAGACGGCGGCCATGCCCGAGGCGAAGACGACGGTGTGCACGCCGTCCTCGCCGGGCGCCTCCAGTTCCCCGATGGCCTGCTCCAGCAGGGTCCAGGTGGGGTTGGTGTCGCGGCCGTAGGTGTACGGGCCTTCGACGTCGCCGGGGAGGTGGAAGTGGGCGGCGAAGACCGGCCCGGGCATGGTCGGTTCGTTCCTGACCGGCTCGGGCAGGCCGGCCCGGACGGCGCGGGTGCCGTCGCCGAGCCGGTCCGCGGATGCGGCGCCGGCGCTGTCGTGTGCGCTCATGGGGTGGGCTCCTTCACGGCTTCGCGTACGGCGTCCAGCAGGCCGGCACTTGCCGCCTCGACCAGCGCCAGGCACTCCTCGAACCCGTCGAGGGACCCGTAGTAGGGATCCGGTACGTCGCTCTGCGCGGCCGTGGCCGCGGGATCGTACGACCGCAGCAGCCGGACCTTGGCGGCGTCCTGCGGGGTGGGGGCCAGGGCGCGCAGGTCCCGCAGGTGCCCGGCGTCGAGGGCGATGACGAGGTCGAGTCCGGCGAACCAGGTGGACCGGAACTGCCGGGCCCGGTGGTCCTGCTCGTACCCGGCGGCCTCCAGCACGGTGACGGTGCGCGGATCGGCGCCGTCACCCTCGTGCCAGCCGCCGGTGCCGGCGCTGTCGACCTCGATCAGGTGGTCGAGCCCGGCCTCGGCGACACGGGCGCGGAAGACGGACTCGGCCATGGGCGAGCGGCAGATGTTGCCGGTGCAGACGAAGCAGACGCGGTACATGGGCGGGCGCTTCAGCTCTTGTCGGGCAGGGCCATGTTCACGGCCCAGGAGACGATGGAGATGATCAGGGCGCCGATGACCGCGGTCCAGAAATTGTCGACGTGGAAGCTGAGGTCGAACTGCTTGGCCAGCCACGAGGTCAGCAGCAGCATCAGGGCGTTCACGACGAGGGTGAACAGGCCGAGGGTGAGGATAAACAGCGGCAGGGAGAACAGCTTCACCACGGGCTTGACGATGAAGTTGACCAGGCCGAAGATCAGCGCCACCAGGATCAGGGTGAGCGTGCGGCGGCCCATGCTGCTGCCGTCGTCCAGGGTGATGCCCGCGAGGAGCCAGATGGCGACGGCCAGGGCCGCCGCGTTGGCGAGCGTCTTGACTACGAAATTTGTCATGTGTCTGATCGTGGCAGAGAAGATCCCGGTGGAACATCGGCAGATCTGCTGATGGCAGCCGGACGAGAGAGCACAAGGGGCACAGCGAAGATGAAGGCCTTCCGGCTGGACGAGCTCGAAGCGGAACGGGCCGTGAACGACGGCGCCTATCTGCAGTTCCTGCGTGAGCGGAACATGTCGGTCGGGCTGTACGCGCTCGATGCCGGGCAGAGCGACCCGCAGCAGCCGCACGGGCAGGACGAGGTGTACTTCGTCGTGAGCGGCCGCGCTTCGATCACGGTGGGAGAGGAGACCACGACGGTGGCGAACGGCAGCGTGGTCTACGTCCCGGCCGGGGTCCCGCACAAGTTCCACCACATCACCGAGAACCTGAAGGTGATGGTGGTCTTCTCCCCGCCGGAGGCGTGAGCGGAGGCGCCCGGGTGAGGGTCGGGCCCCTGATCCCCCTAGGGGGCGGATCAGGGGACTCCGGGGGCTCGCGGCCCTCCGCCGGCGTCCATGGCCTCCTAGCATCGAAAGCAGGAAGTCACGGACGAGGAAGAGGTTGAGGACATGGACGGCATCCGAGAGACATTCGCAGGCATGCCTTGGTGGGTTAAGTGGGTCGCCGTTCCGCTGCTGGTGCTCTTCGTCTTCGGCGGTGTGATCACCAGCGTGCTGGCCACGCTGATCGGAATCGTCTTCAAGGTCCTGCTCTTCGCCGCTCTGGTCGGCGGTCTGGTCTTCCTCGTGAAGAAGTTCAGCGGCAGGAGCTCGAAGTCCTCCTCTGGCGAGTGGTAGGCGAGTGTTAGAACGGCGCAAGCCGGCCGGTAACGGGATTAACCCAGGTGAGGGAACGTGACACCCCAAACCGCTCACACTGCGGGAATCGGCGGATAGAGTGGCAATCTGTGCCGCCACCTGGGCCCGAAAGCCGGTATCACCGCCCTGACCTGCGGTGATGTACAGCAACTCGCCGAGCACGACCCCCAGGAGCCACGGCACGCGCGGGGGCGGCCCCCGCAGGGCGGGCCCCCACGGCCCGCCGCCACGCCTGGGGGTGAGCTTTGTCTCCGGTTCGCAATGCCGGTGTGCCGACTCTGATCGGTTCGGTGCAAAGGGCGCTGAGGCTGCTCGAAGCGGCGGGTTCCCATAGCGAGGGAGCTCCGGCGAAGCAACTGGCGCGCGAGGCCGGGCTCCCGCTTCCCACCGCGTACCACCTCCTGCGAACCCTGACCCACGAGGGCTACCTGCGCCGGGAGAGCGGTGTGTTCGTCTTGGGTGACGCCGCGGGGCGGCTGGCCGGCGGCGGGCTCCAGCAGAAACGTCGCAGCATGATCCTCGACTCCCTCGCGCACTTCCGCGACGCGGTCGAGGCGCCCGTCTACTTCGCGGTCTACCGCGAGGGTGAGATCGAGGTCGTGGGCGTATCGGACACCCCGGCCCACCCGGCCTGCGAAGAGTCGGCCGATTTCCGTGCGACCGGCCACGCGCACGCCATCGGGCAGTGCCTGCTCGGACAGCTCGGCGAGAAGACGCGCAAGGACCACTTCGACCGCCACCCCGTCCAGGCGGTCACCCAATACACCGTGGCCGATATGCGGACCCTGGAGGAGCGCATCGGTGCCATGGGCCGGATGCAACCGGTGACAGAGCGTCAGGAATATGTACTGGGCACGGTGTGTGCGGCCATTCCGATCACCGCCGGCGATACCGCCGCAACCATGGCCATTTCCCTTCCCCTGCATCAAGAAGCCCGGTTGCTCTATGCGGTCGATCGACTACGGAGTGAAGTAGGCGCGCTGTTGAGCACCCTCTCGTTCTCTATCAGTATCTGAAAACTCACTCCTTGTGATCTGCTGGCGCTTCCACCACTCTTGTCAAGAGGGCCCTGGGGGATCATTCCTGGCCACTTCCACAACAGCGGGGTACGCATGCGCGAGTCGGTACAGGCAGAGGTCATGATGAGCTTCCTCGTTTCCGAGGAGCTCTCGTTCCGGATCCCGGTGGAGCTCCGGTACGACGCTCGTGACCCCTACGCAATCCGCCTGACCTTCCACTTGCCCGGAGATGCGCCCGTGACATGGGCGTTCGGCCGGGAACTACTGCTGGACGGCATCAACAAGCCGTGCGGTGACGGCGATGTGCACATCGCCCCCACCCATCCGGATGAGCTGTCGGACGTCCACATCCGGCTCCAGGTCGGGGCCGACCGGGCACTGTTCCGTGCCAGCGCGGCGCCGCTCGTCGCCTTCCTCGACCGCACCGATCGACTGGTTCCGCTCGGTCAGGAACGAAACCTGGGCGACTTCGAAGAGAACCTGGACGAGGAGCTCGGCAAGATCCTGGCCGAGTCCCGGCAGAACGAACAGAACGCGGGCTGACCGCCGGACGCACCGCACCGCCGGCTCAGCGTGCCGACGCGCTGAGTGCACCGCCTTGCCGCTCCCGTACGACGGGCGGTGCGTGCGGCCTGACCAGCCGTGCCGCCGGTCCGCGCAGCGGGAACCACCTCGTTCAGCGCTTGCGACGCCGGCCCCGGCCGCCGCGGGCCGGCCCCGAAGCCACCGCGTCGCCCGGGGATCCCGGTCGGTCGGCAGAAACCACCAGTGCGGCCAGCGCCGTTGTCACCGGCACCGAGGCCACCAGGCCGATCGAGCCCACGAGGGTTCGCACGATCTCCTCCGCGACCAGCTCGCTGTTGGCCACGGATCCCATGCTGCTGTTGGCGATCGAGAAGAGGAGCAGCAGCGGCAGCGCGGCACCCGCGTAGGCCAGAACCAGTGTGTTGACCACCGAGGCGATGTGGTCCCGCCCGATCCTGATGCCCGCCCGGTACAAACCACGGGGGCCCATCGCCGGGTCGGCCTGGTGGAGTTCCCAGACCGCCGAGGTCTGGGTGACCGTCACGTCATCGAGCACACCCAGCGATCCGATGATCACTCCCGCGAGCAGCAAACCGCTCATGTCGATGCCCGGGTAGAGCCCGTGGATCAGCCCGGTGTTGTCGTCGGTGTTGCCGCTGAGGAACGCCCAGTCGATGAACAGCGAGCCCAGCAGGCCGATCAGCAACAGTGAGACGAGCGTGCCCAGGACGGCGACCGACGTACGCGCCGTGAGCCCGTGGCACATGTAGAGCGCGATCAGCATGATGGCGCTGGCCCCGACGACCGCGACGACCAGCGGGTTCGAGCCCTGCAGGATCGCCGGGAGGATGAAGAGGGTCAGTACGGCGAAGCTGACGACGAGCGCGATGAGCGCGAACAGCCCGCGCATCCGGCCGACCAGGACGACGGCCACGGCGAAGATGCCGGCCAACAGCGCCATCGGGAGCTTGCGGTTCACGTCGATCACGGAGTACTGGAGGTCCCGGGGGGCGTCCGGCGCGTACGCGACCACGACGTCCTGACCATCCTTCAACTGCCGCGGCGCGCCCGGCTGGACGATCTCCACGAAGGTGCGGCCCTTGTCCGGTCCGGTGGCGACCTCGACGGTGGCCTTCTTGCACTCGCCGGTCTGTGCGGCCTGCGCCTCGCGCCCCTCGGGTGTGGAGGTGTCGCCGGTGGGCGGTACCTGCGAGGCGTTGACCGATTTGCAGTCGACCTGCGACAGCGAGACGACCTTGCCCTGCTGGGTCTGGCGGTCGAAGCCCACGCCGGAGCGCTCGTGGGCGGGGGCGCCGCCCGGCCAGAGCACCACCATGCCGATGAAGACGGCGGCGGCGAAGGGGATCAACACGGCCGCGATGACCTTGCGCAGGTGCTTCGAGACCGGGGCCGCCGGGCCGTGGCCGTGGGAATGTCCGTGCGAGTGCCCGGGGTCCGCATGCGCATGGTCGGCGTGACCTGGATGAGCCATGGGGGCGGTGTGCTCGGTGGGGGTCTGCGGCGAGGACGTCACCAGCAGATCATCGCAACAGATGAGGGGGCCCACTGTTCAGCACGCCACACATGACGCTAGCGTGGGGGCACCTTTGCACAACGCGGGAGCTCGGAGCACCGGGCTGAGAGGGCGCTGATCACCGTACGCGCGGGAAATGCGTACGGGAAAAGGCTGCGTCGACCGCCGAACCTGTTACCGGGTAATGCCGGCGTAGGGAGATCAGGTCTCATGACCATTCAGGACGCACGCACGCCTGCCGTCAGCCAGGACGCCGACGGCCAGACCGAGAGCCAGCCCGGCTGGCACAAGGGCTACCTGGCGGGCTCCCGCCCGGACATCCGGGTGCCGGTCCGCCAGGTCCACCTCACCAACGGCAAGGACGTGACGCTCTACGACACGTCCGGTCCGTACACCGACCCGCAGATCGAGACCGACGTCCGCCGGGGCCTGGCGCCCCTGCGCGAGAACTGGATCATCGGCCGCGGCGACACCGAGGAGTACGCGGGCCGCCCCGCGCGCCCCGAGGACGACGGCATCAAGCACACCTCGCCCCGCGGTGGCCTCAAGAACCTCGACGCGGTCTTCCCGGGCCGCCCGCGCCAGCCCCGTCGGGGCCGTGGCGCCGCCGTCACCCAGCTCGCGTACGCCCGCCGGGGCGAGATCACCCCGGAGATGGAGTACGTCGCCATCCGCGAGAACGTCTCCCCCGAGGTCGTCCGCGAGGAGATCGCCGCAGGTCGCGCGGTGCTTCCTGCGAACGTGAACCACCCGGAGATCGAGCCGATGATCATCGGCAAGCGCTTCCTGGTGAAGGTCAACGCCAACATCGGCAACTCCGCGGTCACCTCCTCGATCGAGGAGGAGGTCGACAAGATGACATGGGCGACCAAGTGGGGCGCCGACACGGTCATGGACCTCTCGACCGGCCGCAACATCCACACCACCCGTGAGTGGGTGCTGCGCAACTCGCCCGTGCCGATCGGCACCGTGCCGCTCTACCAGGCGCTGGAGAAGGTCGACGGCCGGGCCGAGGACCTGACCTGGGAGATCTACAAGGACACGGTCATCGAGCAGGCCGAGCAGGGCGTCGACTACATGACGGTCCACGCCGGTGTGCTGCTCCCGTACGTGCCGCTGACCGCCCGCCGCAAGACCGGCATCGTCTCGCGCGGCGGCTCGATCATGGCCGCGTGGTGCCTGGCGCACCACCAGGAGAACTTCCTCTACACGAACTTCGAGGAGCTCTGCGAGATCCTCGCGGCGTACGACGTCACGTACTCGCTCGGTGACGGCCTGCGCCCCGGCTCCATCGCGGACGCCAACGACGCCGCGCAGTTCGCCGAGTTGAAGACGCTGGGCGAGCTCAACACGATCGCCAAGCGCCACAACGTGCAGACGATGATCGAGGGCCCGGGCCACGTCCCGATGCACAAGATCAAGGAGAACATCGACCTCCAGCAGGAGATCTGCGAGGAGGCGCCGTTCTACACGCTCGGCCCGCTGACCACGGACGTCGCGCCCGCTTACGACCACATCACCTCGGGCATCGGCGCCGCGATGATCGCCTGGTGGGGCACCGCGATGCTCTGCTACGTCACGCCCAAGGAGCACCTGGGCCTGCCGAACCGCGACGACGTGAAGACCGGCGTCATCACGTACAAGATCGCCGCGCACGCCGCGGACCTGGCCAAGGGCCACCCGGGCGCCCAGGAGTGGGACGACGCGCTGTCGGACGCGCGGTTCGAGTTCCGCTGGGAGGACCAGTTCAACCTGGCCCTCGACCCGGACACGGCCCGCGCGTTCCACGACGAGACCCTCCCGGCCGAGCCGGCCAAGACCGCGCACTTCTGCTCCATGTGCGGGCCGAAGTTCTGCTCGATGAAGATCTCCCAGGACATCCGCCGTGAGCACGGCGGAGACCTGAAGGCCGAGGAGATCCAGGCGGGCATGGCGGAGAAGTCCGCGGAGTTCGCCGCCGCGGGCAACCGGGTCTACCTCCCGCTCGCCGACTGATCGCGGACGGCCTTTTCGTGAGCAGTGGCGGCCCGGCGGGGCCGCCACCGCTCACTGCCGTCCGGAGCGAAAAAGCTTGATCTGGAGTGCACTTCAACTCCTAGAGTGCGGCCGCATGAGCATGCGATACCGAATTCTGGGCGGGACCGGCATCGAGGTCAGTGCGCACTGCCTCGGCACGATGATGTTCGGAGCCGTGGGCAACCCCGATCACGAGGAGTGTGTGCGGATCATCCACGCTGCCCTCGACCACGGGATCAACTTCGTGGACACCGCCGACATGTACTCCGGCGGGGAGTCCGAGACGATCACGGGGAAGGCGCTCAAGGGGCGGCGGGACGATGTCGTGCTCGCCACCAAGGTGCACTTCCAGATGGGGGAAGGGCGCAATCGGAGCGGCAACTCCAGGCGCTGGATCGTGCGCGCCGTGGAAGACAGCCTGAGGCGGCTCGACACCGACTGGATCGACCTCTACCAGGTGCACCGGCCCGACCACGGGACCGACGTCGAGGAGACGCTGTCCGTTCTCGGTGACCTCGTGTCGGCGGGGAAGATCCGGGCCTTCGGCTGCTCGACCTTTCCGGCCGAGGAGCTGGTCGAGGCGCACCACGTCGCCGAGCGGCGGGCGCTGCCGCGGTTCCGGACCGAGCAGCCGCCGTACTCGATCCTGGCCCGTGGGATCGAGGCCGATGTGCTGCCGGTGGCCCGGCGGTACGGGATGGGCGTCCTGACCTGGAGCCCGCTCGCGTCCGGATTCCTCAGCGGCAAGTACCGGCTCGGGGGGCCCGTGGACCTCTCCTCGGGTCGGGCGGCGCTGACGCCGGCGCGCTTCGACCCGGCGATCCCGGGGAATGTCGCGAAGCTGGAGGCCGTGGAGCAGCTCGTCGAGCTCGCCGACTCCATGGGCTGCACGCTGCCGGAGCTGGCCGTGGCCTTCCCCGTGGCGCATCCCGCCGTCACCTCGGTGATCATCGGGCCGCGGACCATGGAGCAGTTGGAGGGGCTGGTCAAGGGCGCCGGCCTGGTCCTTGACGACGATGTGCTCGACCGGATCGACGAGATCGTGGAGCCGGGCCGGAATCTCTACCGCCCGGACGGGGTCTGGCGCCCGCCGGCTCTGGCGGATGCCGCGCAGCGGCGGCGGGCGCTGGGGGACCGCGCCGCGGGCTAGATGTATTGCCCTGTGAGGTTGGGGACGCGGCTGGCGGGTGGTTTGCCTGCGAGCGCGGTGTGTCCGCGGTGGTGATTGTAGAAGTGCAGCCAGTGG